>CAKPNI010000068.1 GCA_934168355.1 uncultured Clostridia bacterium | reverse complement strand
TTTTTTGTTTATTGCATATTAAGAATTTTTTGCAAGCCACGGTGAGATAAATAGCAGAAAATAAAACACATCACCGCACCACACATGATGGTATAGAATCCACTACTCCAACCAAATTTATCTACAACAAAACCAAACAATGTTGTACCAAATGTGGAGCCAACAATATAACTCATAAATCCACGTAACCCTACTGCAGATCCTAATGCAAAACTAGGAATAACTTCCATTGCTTGTACTGCAACCATAGATTGAGGAATATAGACTAAACACCCAACTATTGCAGAGAATAAAATAATGGCAAAAATAGATTCTGAGTTCATGTAGCCGAATACACAGAAGAAAACAATCGTCATACAAATCATTGGTAAATACATAATTTTTCCACGGAAAAATTTATCAATTAACCATCCGGCAATGAGCGTTGATGGAATAGCTGCCCATTCAAAAATCATAAATGCAGCGCCCATATCTGTTTTAGTAAGACCTTTTTCTTTAAGAAGATAAAGCGGAATCCAGGTTAACATACCAAAACGAACCATATAGGTGAAAATATCAACACCAACGAGATACCAAGAATTAGGGTTTTTAACGACAAATTTATAAAAAATTTGGAATGCAGTCATATTTTCTGGTTTTTCAGATAAATGACCTTTTAATTTTGTATTAACCGTTTCTTCGTTATACATTTCCTCAACAGTTGGCAATCCTTCTTCAGCAGGACGGCGTTTCACAAAAAATAACACAAGGAAAACACCAATTAAGGCAATGATACTCGGTACAACATAAGTAGAAATTTCCCATTGTTCAGAACCGAGATAAGCAAGACTAGCACCTACAATAGGAGCCACAATACCACCACCTAAATTATGCGATACATTCCAAGTTGTACTTGCTCGCCCACGTTGGCTACGTGGATACCAATATCCAACTGTAATGATTGAAGGACCTACCCCCATTCCCTGGAATACCCCTAATAAAATGACTAATCCTACGAATAAATAGAAGCTTGTTGAGAACCCCATCATAATATTAATAAGAATACAAAGAAGAAGCCCTAAAGCCATAAAGTAGCGAGGATTAGCTTTATCTGCCAAGATACTCATTGCGCCTTTGCTACACCCATATGTAATCAGCAAAGAGGATGTCAGTAAACCAATTTGCGTCTTAGAAAGCTCTAATTTTTCTGCCAGATAGGGAGTGGATAGAACAAAGTTATTACGGACAATGTAGTAACACATGTAACCAATAAAAACACCGATAAGAGAATGAAGCTGATATTTTAAATATTTACTTTTGATTTCAGTTGAATAACTACTATTCATACCATTCATTCTTGATGAAAGATTTGTTGTACTGCTCATAATGAATCCTTTCTAGTAAAGATAACGCTTAGAATTTTAATGAAAAAGGAGACTAAATTTTGTGACGTACATCACATTTTTGTAGCATTTTGAGAAAAATTTGAATATTGAGATAAAAATATTTTCAGAGGTGAGCGGAATTCACTTGTTTTAATATGATGAAAAAA
>CAKPNI010000067.1 GCA_934168355.1 uncultured Clostridia bacterium | reverse complement strand
CTAAGAATGTAATTATGCCCGGCGACCCAAATAGAGCCAAATTAATTGCAGAAAAGTATTTAGAAAACTATAAACTAAATTGCTACAAAAAATACTCCACATCTGACCAATACTATTTTATTTTTATTTCTCTCATCTTGCAGAGCCTCTACTATTTCTAAAAATTTCATTTTTATCATCCTTTCATTTCAGTTCATTTTTTTGTTTTATGTAAATCTTGCATAAAATTTACATAAAACAAAAAATACGAACCCAGTAGGGCTCGCCCGGTAGGGGCCTCACAGTTTCGAAAAATTAAAATGTAACTTTTCGGCCACCTACCTATTCAAATTTTCATTTTTGTGAACTAATATTCTATCGTTCTAGTTTATCGCAATCATGATTCATTGCTACTTCCAAAGTCCAAGACGGAAACCGATGTATGTGGTTCGAGCCTCTGGTATCACGGAAGTAACGGTACTTGGCAGGGCCTACCGAACCATCGTTAAGGTAGCTGCCTCCCCTGAAAACACACGGATCGCTAGCATTGTAGAACTCTTTTGTCCATTCACATACATTTCCGGCTACGTCATATATATTCATTAATGAAAAACTTGTATCTGCACCTGTTGTTAATAATACCGTTGATTCTTCGGTCTTCTCGTATGGACATGCTGTAAAACTATCTCCATAATCTATTGAATATTTTGCATTTGCATTTGTTATATTCCATAAATTATTATTATAATTTCCAATTGTTTTACTGTCAGAAGTTAAATTTGCTTTTGTTGTTGCATTTTTTGTTTCCATAAATTTCAAAACTAAATCCCACTGCACTCCATAAATCAAGCTACTTGTTACTCCTTCATAATTCATTCTTTCCGCTAAAGTTTGCGCTTCATCTCTTGTTACATAAGTATATGAAATTTTATTTTGTTTTACTACTGCTTTATCGCTATCAGTCAAATTTGTATGACTTGTTCTTGGGGTGTCTCCATCAAGTCCTGCCTCATATCTTCCTATCCAAAATCCTCCATTTGTATAAACACTTTTTAACATATTTTTATAATCATCTGAATACGTCGTTCCATCTGTATTTGTATCTTTATAAGATGAATTTGAATAATCAGAAGTATAAGCTTTCAAACAATCTCTTATTTTCTCCCAATCATCTGCAGAACTTGGTGTTCCATTTGTATTATATTTTGAATCTGAATATATCGTTGTTGGTACTTCTACCCACACATATTCATTATCATTACTATCTTTTATTACTAATCCTGTAGATAAATCTCCCTCTTTTTTTGAAAAAGTACTATTTGGCAAATATGGCGTTGTTCCTGTTGGCAAAGTTCCTACACTTCCACCTCCTTGGTTTCCACCACTTGTTCCTCCTGATGTTGTTCCTCCTATTTTTCCTGTAGAGTCTATCTTAAATTCTTTTCCATTTACTGTTACTGTCCATCCTGATGTTGCATCTCCAGAAATTTCATATTTTCCAGCTCCTATATTGTTATTTAATGCTGTTTTTAAATTTACATCTGTTAAGCTTCCTAATCCTTGTGTTAAAGCATCTGTTACTGATAATTTTACTAATTCTTCTGTTTGTGCTGTTCCTGTTTTTTCTTGTGCTTCACTTGCCCTAT
>CAKPNI010000066.1 GCA_934168355.1 uncultured Clostridia bacterium | reverse complement strand
TTATACCCCATTTTTATTTTATTGTCAATATTTTTGGCTCATTTTCTGTAATTAAAATTGTATTTTCATAATGTGCTGCCAAACTTCCGTCATCTGTTACAATTGTCCATCCATCATCTAGTTCCCAAATATCCGGTTTTCCTTGAATTACCATAGGTTCTATGCATAAAGTCATACCTGGTTCTATTCTTATTCCTTTTCCTGCTTTTCCATAATTTGGTATTCCAGGATCTTCATGCATTTCTCTTCCTATTCCATGTCCTTGGAATTCTTTTAAAACTGAAAATCCTTGTGATTTTACATATTCTCCAACTGCATGTGAAATGTCTCCTATTCTATATCCCGGTTTTGCAAATTTTAATCCTTCGAAAAATGCTTGTTTTGTAACTTCTACTAATCTTTTGGCTTCTTTCGATACATTTCCTACCATAAATGTACGTGCAGCATCTCCGTGAAATCCGTTCTTTAGGGCTACTGTATCTATGCTTACTATATCTCCATCTTTTATTATATGATTTTTATGTGGTATTCCATGTATTACCTCGTCATTTACAGATATACAAGTTGATGCTGGAAATTTAGGTATTCCTCTTATTCCCAGGTCATAGCCTATTTGAGCAGGTATTGCTCCTAGACTTCTCATTATTTTTTCCGCTTCTTGGTCTAATTCATATGTTGATACTCCGGGTCTTACTTTCTTTTCTAATTGTTCATAAAATTCCGCAACTATTTTACATACATCTTTCATTAATTCAATTTCTTTTTTGGATTTTATTGTAACCATTTTTTTAGCCTTCTTTCTAATTCCTATTTATTTTTTATATAGTTTACAATATCTTTTGCAGCATCTACACCTAATCTATTTATTGCTACACTTACTTCTTCATTTCTTACTATTCCTTTTTTAGCATAAAAGTCTATAACTGGCTTTGTTTGTGTGAAGAATGTGTCTAGTCTTAATTGTAATTTTTCTCTTGTGTCATCAACTCTTTTTGTTAATGGTACTTTACAATCATCACATAATTCTCCTTCTTTTGGTTTATTTAATACCATGTTATATACTCTTTTACATTTTGGACATTCTCTTCTTGCTAAAACTCTTTCAATTATTTCTTCTGTTGGTGTTGTTAGGTTTACTACTAATTCTACTTTTGTATTTTTTTCTGATAAAATTTTGTCTAGTTCTTCCGCTTGTGCTAGATTTCTTGGATATCCATCTAGGATAAATCCGTTTTCACAATCTGGTTCATTTAGTCTATTTTTTACCATTTCATTTGTTACTTCATCTGGAACTAGTTTTCCTTCGTCTGCGTATTTTGTTGCTATTTTTCCAAGCTCTGTTCCTTCTTTTATATTTTTTCTGAAGATTTCACCCGTTGATATGTGTGGTATGTTTAACTCGTCTTTTATTAATCCTGCCACTGTTCCTTTTCCTGTTCCTTGGGCTCCCATCATTATAATATTCATATTTTTGTCTCCTTTTCTTTTATTTTTTTGACATTGGTATTTTATCTCTTTTAGCGCTAAAAGTCAACTGTTTATAAAACTTTTCCCTCTTCATAACATGCATACATGTATTCTGGGCTTTCATAATACATGCTACTGTTATAGTTATCTATCTTTTCAATTATCCAAGATTCTAAAACTTCTATTAATGTGTCTATATATTTTTCTTCTTTTTTTGATACTTTTACTATTAGTCTTTGATAAATTCTACCAAGTTCCCAAAATGATGGTATTCTATATTCGCAATTTTGGGTTACATCATAATCTCCGTTTTTTATTTGAGCTTTTTCTATAAATTCTTCTGCAACTTTCTCTATGTTTTCTGAATGGTATACTTCGGCTAAGCTGTAAATTTTATTTATTGTTTCTTTTCCTAGTTTTTCTACAACTTCCTTTTTAGTGTTTTTTGTTTTTCTTGCAATATATTCTATTAAGCTACATGTAAAAAATAAATCATTATTTTTTTGTGGTTCCATTTTCTATTTCCTCCGCCCCTATAAACTTAATACACTTTAGTGCATTTTCTGTGCAAAATACTATTTGGTGTGTTGGATGATTAAATTTGGCAAGTTCCCAAAATGCTTCTCTGGTTATTTCATGTGACATTAAAGCTGATATATAGTTGTATATTTGGTCATCTGC
>CAKPNI010000065.1 GCA_934168355.1 uncultured Clostridia bacterium | reverse complement strand
TCTAAATCATTATACTGCCCAAAAGGATAGCAAAAAATATTTGCTCCACCTAATACATCTCTTGATAGTAAAATATCGTCTTTTATTTTATCATAATCCCAAGAAAGCATTACACCCTTGCCATTACTTCCAGCTTTGTGCATATCATAAGAATGAGATTGGTAACTTACATAATCTTGCTTATCATTTGCCCTATTTCCATACCAGTATGTTATTACAAAAGATGTTGTAGGAATTTTATATTTTTGAATAATTGGGACTGCAAGTTCGAAAAATGATGGATCACCATCATCTACTGTTATGACAATGCTTTTTTCAGGTAATTCTTGTTTTCCATCAATATAATTTTCTACTTGTTCCCAAGTTGGAAAATAAAAGTCATTTTCTGCTAAATATTTCATTTGTTCCTCAAAATTTGATATTTCTATCCAATTTCCATCTTTACCGGTTTCTTTTGATTTATCATAAAAGAAATGATACATAAGAACTGGAAGTCCAGTTTCGCTCAATGTTTTACCTGATTGCAATTTTTGTTCTAATTCAGAATTTTCTTTATTTTCAATTGATGTATTTTCATTTTCACTTAAAACTTGCTCTACAGTATTTTCTGCTACTTCACCTTTCACATCATTTGACTTTTTACTTAATCCTATTGGTATTGCAACAATTACAGCAATTACTACCAATATAATTAGAATTCTTTTCATGTTAATTTTCTTATTTTTCTTTTTCATCATACTTCCTCCTTTTCGTTTACAATGCTACCACATTAATTCAAATTTTTCAATACATTTATAAAAACAAATTTTTGCAAATATAGATTGACTTTTAAAAATCTAAACTATATAATACATTTATAAATACGAATGGAGGAAAAGCAATGATTTCAAAAGAAAACAACCCTGATTATTTAAATGATTTTTTAGATTATATGATTACAATACAAAACAAATCACCAAATACTGTAAAAGAATATAATTATGACTTAGCAACCTTTTTAAAATTCATAAAAATGCATTTTAACTTAACAAATGAAACAGATTTAGAAAAAATTGACTATGGCGATATTACTTTAGATACAATAAAAAAAATAAGATTAAACGATTTACATTCATTTTTGGCTTATCTTACCGAAAATTTTAAAAGTAAAGCAGCAACAAGGTCAAGGAAAGTATCAAGTCTAAGAGTATTTTTCAATTACCTTTGTGTTAAAAATATAATAGAAATAAATCCAACACAAAATTTGGAGACACCAAAATTAGATAAAAGATTGCCAAAATATTTAACTTTGGAGCAAAGCAAAAAGTTGCTTGAAGCATCTGATAATGAAGATAATAGAAACAGCGAAAGAGACCATGCAATTACTACACTCTTTTTAAACTGTGGTTTACGTTTGTCTGAATTAGTAAGTATTAATATAAAAGATATAAATTTTGAAGAATGCCAAATGAATGTTATTGGTAAGGGAAATAAAGAAAGAGCTATATATTTAAATAAAGCATGTATTAAGGCTATAAATGAATATTTAGCTGTAAGGCCTAAAACAGGTATAAAAAAGGATAATAAAGATTCTGACAAAGCTTTATTTTTAAGTGAAAGGCGTCAAAGAATTGGTAGACGTACCGTTCAAGAAATTATATATAAAGAACTTCGATTAGCTGGTATTGATTCTGCAAAATATTCTGTTCATAAATTACGTCATACTGCTGCAACTCTTATGTATCAGTATGGTGGAGTCGATATTAGAGCCTTGCAAGAGCTTTTGGGACACGAAAGTATTTCTACTACTGAGATTTATACTCATGTTAGCAATGAACAAGTTAGAAATGCAGTTGAAAGAAACCCTTTGGCTGATTTATAATTTCTTTCTTATCGAGCCCCCTCTTTTTTCATTGGGACCGTTTCTTTTCGCGAAAAGATCGTTTCTTTTTTCATTGGGACCGTTTCTTTTCGCGAAAAATGTTCCTTTTTTCTATTTTTCTTCTCCACCAAACTTACAATAATAAGTTCTAAGTTCAGGATATAATTCACTTACTCTAACAATATTTCCATTTGCAGCTTCAACTGTAAGCCTTGGAAAAGTCATAAGCATCTTCTCATCATTAAAAAATTTATTTATCACTTTAACAAGAAATTCATTTCCATAAATATCATCATAAGCCTTATCTACATAAGCCTGATTTTTAACTTCTATCCCCTTTTCCCTTATGGTTCTAATTGTAAAAAAAGATAGAGCAAATGCAGTTGACACACAATCAACAAACATAAAGATTGTACACAAAACAACACATATTTGTAATAAATTTGTGGAAATTTTACTTTTAATAAAATTGATTAATCTATCTATTTTAGGATTTAAAGATATCATCAAATATAAGCCTAAAAATCCCCAAAATATAGAATACAACAAACATACTCTACCATTAAGATTAAATGGCATTTTAGAGTAATCCCACCATTTTAGATGTAAAATCATTTCCCCTATCCAACTTACCAAATATTCTGTAATAGAACCAACTACACATCCTCCAATAAAAAGTGTATTATAATTTTTTTTGAAATATTGGAGAGCCAATATCATTATAATAGCTCCTATTCCATATATTGCACAAAATGGACCATAAAGGAAACTTTGTCTACTTTCTAACGTTCCGTATTTTGCCAGCCCAAATAGTGTTTCTACAATAAATCCTATTACACTGTATATTATAAAATATGCAAATAGTCTCCAAGACGTAATTCCTAATATTTTAATGTGTTTCTTTTCTTGTTTTTCATCTATTGTTTCATTTTTTTGTTTAATTTCTTCTTTTTCTAAAACTTGTTCCATATAATATCCCCTATTA
>CAKPNI010000064.1 GCA_934168355.1 uncultured Clostridia bacterium | reverse complement strand
GGATGGACAGTGACTGTAAATGGAAAAGAATTTAAGATAGACTCTACAGGAAAAATAGGAGGAACAACATCAGGAGGTTCAACAGGAGGAAATCAAGGTGGAGGAACTTCTGGAGGAGGTAATTTACCAGAAACAGCAGAAGGACAAACAGCAGGAACAGCAATAAAAAATCCAGATAGTTATGGAACAAACCCAAATGCCCAAGCAACAGCAGATGGAGCAGGAAAAACATTTGCAAAACCAGATGGTGCAACATATGTGGAAGGAACAGTAGATACAGGTGTAGTAGTAAATATAAAAGGAAGCGAATTTGTATGGGTACCAGTAGATGATGTAGTACTAGATACAAGTAGAGATGCAGATTTACCAAAGAGTAGTGATGCAGGAACTTCAAGTGGAAAAACATATACTCCAATGGCAGTACAAGTTGGAAATGATTATAAAGGAATTTTATATAATTTTTCTGGAAGCAATGGTTATTTAATGTATGGAAGTAATGCAAATTACCAAGGAGATTCGTCAGATTATAGAGAGCCAGATGTAGTAAGTAGATATGATGGAACAAGTTCAGATACAGTAGATGGAAAAATAACAACAACAAAATTGACAACAGAATATAATGCAATGATAGCAAGTGTATTAAAATATAAAGGATTTTATGTAGCCAGATACGAAGCAGGACTAGATAAAACAACAAATGAAGTTGTATTTAAAAATGCGAGTGTAGAAGCAAATAATGTTACGACAACAGATGCTAGTAATAGTGAAACAAGTAGTTGGTATGGATTGTATAAAAAAATAAAAACATTTACTACTGATAGTGATAAAGTAGTAAGTAGTATGATTTGGGGAAGTCAGTATGATGCAATGATGAATTGGATGGCGAAAAATGGAAAAACAGTTGGAGTTGGAGATTCAAATTTTTCAATTTATAATGATACAACCACAACTGGAAGAAAAGATACAGATATAATAAATAATGTAAAAGACCTATATGGTTGTCATTATGAATGGACATTAGAGGCTTACAACAGCGATTCTCGAGTTTTTCGAGGTGGTAGTGATGGCACCGGTAATGCTCCAGCCGATCGCTTTGAATTGCGGTCCGAGCAATACCTATATCACATATTCCTCTCGTGCCACACTTTATATAAAGTGAGACGTATGACCCAAAATGGTTAATTAAGATTGCTCAAAATACAGACTTTGAGAGATATTCTCAAGTCTGTATTTTAAAATAGAAAAAACAACATCCTAAAATTATAGTATACTACAATTTTAGGATATTTTTATTAAAAAATCTAATTATTACCAGTATTCAAAATTTCCCTGCTCTTCAAATTCAAATCATACAAAATATCAAAAGCCTCCTTACACGTAATATTATCAAAATCAATTTTAACCAATTTATCAATAATACTATTAAAATTCAAATTACTAATGTATTCAGAATGATTTTCAACTTTTTGGGAACCACTATCAATTAATTCAAAATCGATATTCATTTTATTCAAAAGAGAAGAATAATACTCAATTCTTTTTGCAGGAAAGCCACATTTAGTAACAGTATCATTTAAATTTGTAATTTTAAACCCAAAAGTTTCAGAAAGTTTTGTAGCATCCTCATTTAAAGCTATAAAAAAAATACCACTTTTAAAAAGATATATTTTATCTTTATTAGAACTTTTTAAATTCACAAAATTATCATATAATTTACTCATTTGTTTACTCCTTTCAAAATACAGATTATATTATATAAATAAGAAATAAAAAAACAACCACTAACAGTAGTGGGAAATTTATATAAAAAAATTTGTTGATATTTTGATGAATATGTAGTAAAATAAAAATACTTAAATAAATTAGGGGTGAGATAATGCTAGAACAACTATTTTTTATAACTGTTTCTGTTGCAATTTTTGGAACAATGTTTTACAAAATGATAAAAAAGAATGAAACAGGTTATATATACTTATTAGTACTTGGAGCAATAGGCATTATAATAGACGGAATTGGAATTGTTGCAAACATAAATACAAATATTTTTTTAAAAATTATTACTTATATAATGTCCATAATAATACCAGGTGTAGCTCTTATATTAGAACATAAAAATATAGATATAATAAATTGGATAAAATTTGCACAAGTTGAAATATATTTAAGTGTAGGAGAGTTAAAAAAAGCAAAGGATATATTACTTACCATAATAGAAAAAAATCCTAATAATTATAATGCACACAAATTATTAGCAGAGATATATGAAAAAGAAGGCGGAATTCGAAAAGCGATAGATGAATATGTAAGATGTATAGAAATACATAAAAAAGATTATGACTCATATTATAAGGTGGCTTTACTATTAAATGACCTAGAAAAGAAAGAAGAAGCAATAGAAATGTTATATGGCTTGCTTGATAAAAAGCCGGATTACTATAATGGAGCGGTAACCTTGGGTGATTTATTAGTAGAAACAGAAAAATACAAAGAAGCGGTTACTATTTTTACAGAAGCACTAAAATATAATCCAACAAGTTTCGATCTAAATTATGGATTAGGAATGGCATATACGATGCTAAATGATTTTAAAAGTGCAAAAGAATATTATGAAAAAGCAGCTAAACTAAATAGTTTATATTACAATACAAAATACAGTTTAGCTCAAATTGCAATGCTATATAAAGAGTTAGATTCTGCAGAAGAATATTTTGAACAAACAATAGCTGACGAAGAACTAGAAGCAGACAGTTATTTTGAACTTGCCAAAATAAAATTAATGAAAGGCGAAAAAGACATAGCAATCAAATATGCAAATATAGCAATAGATATTGAAAGCAAACGAATATCTGAAAAAATAAAAAAAGAACCATTATTTATTCCGATAATGGCTAAAATATCTATACCATTTAATTTAGAAGAAAAAGAAGAGCAGGGAAAAATGACAAAACAAGAATTAATGGCAAAAGAACATTTAGAAAATACAACAGATATAACAATGAATATGGG
>CAKPNI010000063.1 GCA_934168355.1 uncultured Clostridia bacterium | reverse complement strand
ATTAGACAAATGGTCTATAGTATGTGTTGCCTACTTGCTTAGTGGCAGGAAGGAGGTATTGTTTTTGAAAGACTTGAATTGTAGCTCTTGACAGCATACAAATGTCATCATATAATAACAATATATTTTTTCAAAATAAATTAATTTTAAAATATTGATTAATCAAAACAAATTAAATCATTTCATAAAAAAATATCAGGAATAATCTTTTAAAGAGAGGAGGTATTGGAATAGAATTTGAAATCTAGCAAAATCAGAAGCTAATAAAATATTTTTTTATAAATTAAAGCAACATAAGTTAGAGCGAAATACAAAAAATAAATAGAAGGAAGTGTTTATATATGAATAAAAAAATAAATGAAATTATATTATTTGAGAATCAAGGAGTAAAATTAGAAGTAAATTTAAAGGATGAAACTGTGTGGCTTAATTTAGAACAAATGGCAGAATTATTTTCAAGAGATAAATCCGTAATATCTCGACATATAAAAAATGCGTTATCCGAAGAGTTAAATGGCGAACCGGTTGTTGCAAATTTTGCAACAACCACTAAACATGGAGCTATAAAAGGAAAAACCCAAACTCATTATGTAGATTATTATAATTTAGATGTGATTATTTCTGTTGGATACCGTGTAAAATCATCTCAAGGAGTAGCTTTTAGAAAATGGGCGAATAAAATATTAAAAGATTATATGCTAAAAGGATATGCAGTAAATCAAAGAAGATTAGACTATCTTGAAAAAACAGTTAAATTAATTGATATAGCAAATCGTATTGATGAAAAGTTAGAAGGAAATGATGCAAAGGAAATATTAAAAGTAATTGGAGGATATACAAAAGCCCTAGATTTATTGGATGACTATGACCATAGAACATTAAAGAAAATTGATGGAAATACAGATGAAAGAAAAATAGAATATAAAGAATGCATAGATATAATTACCAAATTAAGGTTTAATGAAGAAAGTTCACTTTTTGCAGTTGAAAGAGGAAAAGGATTAGAGTCAATTATAGGCAATATTTATCAAAGCTTTGCACGGACAAGATGTATATAAAAGTATAGAAGAAAAAGGAGCAAATTTTCTATATTTAATAGTAAAAAATCATGTATTTGCAGATGGTAACAAAAGGATTGCAGCAACATTGTTTATATATTTTTTGAATTTTTATGGAATACTATATAAAAATGAAAAACAAGTAATTGATAATAACACTTTAGCAGCTTTAACATTACTAATTGCAGAGTCAAACCCAAAAGAAAAAGAAGTAATTATTGACTTGGTAATGAATTTTTTGAATAACGACGATTATTTAAAAGAATAGACAATTTTTGAAAATAACTTATTTGATTATAATTCATAGCTAAATTTAATTTATTGTGAACAGTTAGAATTTTATTGCCTTTCTATTGCACTTTTAGGTACACCTACCTTACATATATATTTTTTTACACAACTTACTTTTAAATTTAGTTTTTTATTTAATATTACTGCATCCTCTCCTGTTGCTATATAAAATGCACCGCAAGACATTAGTACTATTCTATTGGGATATATTTGTTTTATTTTTTCTACCATCTCAAGATATTCCATATTCTTGCTCCTTTACTTTTAGATATGCCTTTTTTAAACGCAAAAAAAGCATACCTTATTATTTCGGTCCAAGTTTTGTGCGGCCCTACGGCACTGCACAAAACTTGGACCGATTAGTTCTCTAACGTTCCCTAATCGGGTCCATCTGCTATTTAAATAATACTATACTTTTCTCTATAAACTACTGTTATAGTATATCGCATTTAAGCATTCAGCGTCACTTTACATAAAGTGTGGCACGACTAGAAGTGTGGGAATAGGTGTAGTACGGACCGTTGCGAATGCGGCTAGCTGGAGAATAGCTATTACCGTAATAGCCCCCACGATAAGCCCTGCTGCTAGTGCCGTAAGCCTCTAATGTCCATTCATAATGACAACCATATAGGTCATATACATTATTTACTACATCTGTGCTTTTATTTCCTGTCGTAGTTGTATTATTATAAATTGAAGAATTATATGTTCCAACTGTTTTTCCATTTTTCGCCATCCAATTCATCATTGCATCATACTGACTTCCCCAAACCATACTACTTACTACCTTATCACTATCAGTAGTAAATGTTTTTATTTTTTTATACAATCCATACCAACTACTTGTTTCACTATTCCAAGAATCTGCTGTCGTAACATTATTTGCTTCTACACTCGCATTTTTAAATACAACTTCATTTGTTGTTTTATCTAGTCCCGCTTCGTATCTGGCTACATAAAATCCTTTATATTTTAATACACTTGCTATCATTGCATTATATTCTGTTGTCAATTTTGTTGTTGTTATTTTTCCATCTACTGTATCTGAACTTGTTCCATCATATCTACTTACTACATCTGGCTCTCTATAATCTGACGAATCTCCTTGGTAATTTGCATTACTTCCATACATTAAATAACCATTGCTTCCAGAAAAATTATATAAAATTCCTTTATAATCATTTCCAACTTGTACTGCCATTGGAGTATATGTTTTTCCACTTGAAGTTCCTGCATCACTACTCTTTGGTAAATCTGCATCTCTACTTGTATCTAGTACTACATCATCTACTGGTACCCATACAAATTCGCTTCCTTTTATATTTACTACTACACCTGTATCTACTGTTCCTTCCACATATGTTGCACCATCTGGTTTTGCAAATGTTTTTCCTGCTCCATCTGCTGTTGCTTGGGCATTTGGGTTTGTTCCATAACTATCTGGATTTTTTATTGCTGTTCCTGCTGTTTGTCCTTCTGCTGTTTCTGGTAAATTACCTCCTCCAGAAGTTCCTCCACCTTGATTTCCTCCTGTTGAACCTCCTGATGTTGTTCCTCCTATTTTTCCTGTAGAGTCTATCTTAAATTCTTTTCCATTTACTGTTACTGTCCATCCTGATGTTGCATCTCCAGAAATTTCATATTTTCCAGCTCCTATATTGTTATTTAATGCTGTTTTTAAATTTACATCTGTTAAGCTTCCTAATCCTTGTGTTAGAGCATCTGTTATTGATAATTTTACTAATTCCTCTGTTTGTGCTGTTCCTGTTTTTTCTTGTGCTTCACTTGCCCTATTTAGTATTCCAT
>CAKPNI010000062.1 GCA_934168355.1 uncultured Clostridia bacterium | reverse complement strand
TCAAGCTCAAATGTGCCGAAAATACTTACGGGTTACCCTGTTGGAAAGATAGGTTGTCGCTAGATTTTTTTTATTTTTATAAAAAAGTAGAAATCAGATTTAATTTTTGGCTATAATTGTAGTTTTAATTTATTTGATTTGTGCTTTTTTTGTTTATATGTATTTGGATGTATATGTAAGCAGTGAAAGGAAATTAAAAATAAGAAGAAAGATAAAGATATTATCTCTTCAGACCTTGCATTTTTAATAATGTTTATGTTAGAATAGCTATAAATGAAAAGAGGAGATAGTATGGAAAATAAATACAAAATGACACTAGAACAAAATATATTTTTAGCAAAACGCAATTTAGTAGACAATGTATATGCAAATGCGAGAATGGAAGGAATAAATGTAACATTTCCACAAACTAAAACCATATTAGATGGGGTAAATGTTACTAGTTTAAAATTAGATGAAATACAATGTATTTTGAATTTAAGAGATGCATGGAAATTTGTAATAAATAATATTGAAAAACAATTTAATCTCGATTTTATATGCAAAGTTAATGAATATGTAGCACGAAATGAAAGTCTAGAATGGGGAACACTAAGAACAGGAATGGTTGAAATTACGGGAACGCAGTATATTCCAGAAATTCCCAATAAAGAAAAGGTAGAAAAAAATATAAAAGACATTTTAAAAATTGAAAATGCAACTCAAAGAGCAATTACTTATATGTTATATGGCATGATAAGTCAATTATTTTGGGATGGAAATAAAAGGACAAGTACGATTGTTGCGAATAAAATAATGATAGAAAATGGTGCTGGAATAATCAAAGTACCAGATGAAAAACTAGAAAAATTTAATGAATTATTAACAGAATATTATAATTCAAATGACATGCAAAAAATAAGTGATTTTATATATGAAAATTGCATTGATGGAATAATAATATAATCAATAAAAGACTTACAAAATTAAGAGATATAAAAGAGGTAAAAATTATGTCAAAAACAATGTGGAAACCGGGAACATTTATTTATCCGATACCAGCAGTCATGGTATCTTGTGGAAATATGGAAAAATCAAATATAATAACAGTTGCTTGGACTGGAATAATAAATACAAATCCTGCAATGGTATATATATCAGTTCGTCCGGAAAGATATTCATATAATTTAATAAAAGAACAAAGCGAATTTGTAATTAATCTTACAAATAAGGAACTTGCACGAGCAACAGATTGGTGTGGATGTAGAACAGGAAGAAAGTTTGATAAATTTAAAGAAATGAATTTACATAAAGAAAAAGCAAATTTTGTTAAATGTCCAATGATAAAAGAAAGTCCTGTGTCAATTGAGTGTAAGGTGAAAGAAATAAAAGAACTTGGAAGTCATCATATGTTTATAGCAGATGTTTTGGCAATAAACGCAGATGAAAAGTACATAGACGAGAAAGGAGCATTTGATATAAGCAAATGTGATTTGATTTCATATGCAAATGGTGGATATTATACTCAGGGGAAAAAGATTGGAAAATTTGGGTACTCTGTTCAAAAGAAAAAAAGAAAATAGTAATAGATTAATTTTATTTTATTAAACAATGCAGAGTACGATTTTTATAAATCAAAAAAATTTGAAAAAATTAGATACAAATGCCAAAAAATGGTTGACATATTGTGCCTAAAGTGATAAAATACTTAGGCATATGTAACTTAGACACATATGTTCACATCGTTTAAATAAAAAAGGTAAATTAATTCGGAGGTGTATAAAATGGCAGCAAAAGGACCAAGAGAAAATATTATACTAGAATGCACAGAATGCAAAAATAGAAATTACATGACTTCAAAAAATAAAAGAAACAATACAGACAGACTAGAATTAGTTAAATACTGTAAATTCTGCAAAAAACGTACAACACATAAAGAAACAAAATAATTAAGCTATTTTAAGGAGGATATAAAATGGCTAAAAAAGAAAAGAAAGAAACAAAGCAAAAAAGTAGCTATTTTAAAGAAATGAAAGCTGAGCTTAAAAAAGTTGTTTGGCCAACACCAAAAGAACTTGCAAACAATACGGTTGCAGTAATAGCATTTGTCATTATTATTGCATTAATAGTATTTATTTGTGATTTCTGTTTTGATAACTTAAACAAATACGGAATAACAAAAATGCAAGAAAAGGTACAATCATCATTCCAAACAACAAATGATTCAGAAAATAATACTTCAAAAGAACAAAATGGCACATCAGAAAACACTGATGAAAATACAGATAATAGTGAAGAAAATAGTAATGAAGAAAATCTTGAAAATATAAATGTTGAATCAACAGAAAATCAAGAAAACAATACTGAATCAAACGAATAAAATAAGGGAGGCCAGACAAATGTCTCAAAAAGATTATGATATGGTTCCAAGATGGTATGTTGTACATACTTATTCAGGCTATGAAAACAAAGTAAAAACAGACCTAGAAAAAACTGTAAAAAATAGAGAATTGGAAGACTTCTTTTTCGATATAATAGTTCCAATGGAAGAACAAATAGAGATAAAAGATGGTCAGAAAAAAACAAATCTAAAAAAAGTATTTCCCGGTTATGTTTTAATTAAAATGATTGTAACAGAGGAATCTTGGTATATAGTAAGAAACACAAGAGGTGTTACAGGATTTGTTGGTTCAGGTACAGACCCAATACCATTATCTGATGAAGAAATCAGAAAAATGGGATTTGATAATGTTCCAATAAATGTAGACTATAATATAGATGACAATGTTAAAATTCTTGGAGGTCCATTAGATGGATATACAGGAATAGTAAAAGAAATTAAAAAAGACAAGAACAAGGTAATAGTTTTAGTATCTATGTTTGGTAGAGAAACACCAGTAGAGCTAGAATTCTCACAAGTTCAAAAACTAGATTAATTAAGGAGGTGCCATTATAATGGCAGAAAAGGAAGTAGTTAAACAAATTAAATTACAAATAGAAGCAGGAAAGGCAACACCAGCTCCACCAGTAGGACCAGCATTAGGATCAAGTGGTGTTAACATTATGCAATTCGTAAAAGAATTCAATGATAGAACAGCAAGCCAAGCAGGATTAATAATACCAGTTGTTATTTCAGTTTACAAAGATAAATCATTCGACTTTATAACAAAGGTACCACCTGTAGCTGTATTAATTAGAAAAACATTAGGTATTCAAAAAGGTTCTGGAAAACCAAATAAAGATAAGGTTGCTAAAATAACTAAGGAACAAGTTAGAGCAATTGCAGAACAAAAAATGCCTGATTTAAATGCTGCATCAATAGAAGCAGCTATGAGCATGGTTGCTGGAACAGCACGTTCAATGGGTGTTGTTGTAGTTGACTAATAAACTATGATATAAATTTAAAATTTATATAAATATATTGGGAGAGCAAAAGCTCGATAAAACCAAAGGAGGATTTTTAAAATGAGTAAAAGATATGAAGAAAGTAGCAAATTAATTGAAGCTAACAAAAAATATCCAATTAATGAAGCACTAGAAATTATCGAAAAAATGCCAAAAGCAAAATTTGATGAAACAGTTGAATTACATGTAAAATTAGGAGTAGATTCT
>CAKPNI010000061.1 GCA_934168355.1 uncultured Clostridia bacterium | reverse complement strand
CGGCAAATACTTTTCTCCTAACTGATACATTCTTACTGCTTTTTTATCATTCATTGAACGAATTGTAGGATATTTTCGATTATTATCATCATTTATAATATAGCCTTTTTTATACATTACCTTTTTAAATTGTGAATAGGTTACACATATTTCCATTGCTTCATCCATAGATTGTCTCATTAGATTATATTTCGTTGGCTCACCTCTTTTTTCTGCAAAATATATATTTCTTGGTGTTTTTCCTTTTGGCTTTTCAATAACTGTTAGTCCATATTCTCTACATAATTCATCAGATAACTCTCTAAAATGATAATAAGCACCTTTATTGCAATTAAACTTTTTTCCTGTAAACATATTAACTGAATTGACTACAAAGTGATTATGATATGTGCCAGTATTAAAATGTGTTGCAACTATTACTTGATGCTCACTACACTTATAGACATTAAATTTGGCTATACATTTGGCTGTTTGCTCCTACCAGTAATTTTTTATACATATATTAGTTCATTTAGTACAATTTCTTCTGCTGTATTTTTAAAATTATTCATCATGCCTACCCAATAAAGTTGGTTAATATTTTTCATTTCTTCTGTCAAGTGATTTTTCTCTTTTAATTGATTGATTATTAAATCAATTCTTTCCTCAGCTGTTTCTTGAATCTCTTTTAAATGTTTATTCAAAGTTCCTTTTGTAAACATTATTGTATATTCTGCTTTCTTATTTTCTTTTAAAAATTTTAATCTCATTCTTCCATATTTATTTAGTACAATTTTTTCTTCAGGCTCTAATATTAAATTTGGAAAATAGTAATCCCCCTTTTTTGTATAAGTTATTCCTGTTCTTTTATCTGTATATTCTTCTTTCATTTTCAATTCCTCCATTTATTAAATTTTTTTAGCTAACTCGTTCTCGCTCTTTTATTCTTATTGCACCTACAATTCTATTTGGCTTTTGCTGTGGAAACTTCTTATCTTCTGAAACTAATTCAACTAATTTAAAAAGTTTTTCTCCATTGCTATTTGTTTCATCAATTGTAAAATATTTTTTCTGGTAACCTTTCTTTAGTCCATCTAATCTTGCTACTTCATAATAAGATACTTCATAGTAATCGTTTAGTCTTTCTATATATTCTTTTAAGTCTTTTTTACCCATTAATATTGTAGATAGAGCTGTTACTTCTTCTTTTCCTTTAGTACAAGGTATCGCAACATCAAACATCCCACAATTCATAAGTTTAGAAATTTGCTCTATAAAGCTACTTCTAAATTTTATATTAATTAGGTTATAATATCCTTTCTTATCTTTTTCAATTACAACATTCTCTATAAATTTTGAAATAAATTCTTGCTTTTCTTCTTTTGTTTTACTTTTCCATTCTGCCATAAGCATATCTTGAAATTTATTAGAACGAATTAGTTTTTCTTTTTCTACATCTCTATCTGCCATTATAGCTTGTGGGCTAAATGATTGTTTATTAATATCAATTGCTTGTATTCTTTTTTCTTCTAGCATATTTAATTTTTCTTCAATCACTTTATAATCTTCTGAAAAATCTTCTACTTCTACAATTCCTTTTACATATGCTTCTTTAATTCTATTCTTTTGATTTTGCAAACTAGATATCTCTTTATCTAGTTTATCTGTATTTCGTTCTTTTTTATCTGCTAAAACAGGAAAGAAATATTTTTTTACTGTCATATCATATTCAATTAAGTTCATTATTAAAAACATAACTGTATCTTCGACTAAATCCTCTCTTAAATAAGTTTTACAGTCCGAACAATGATAGTACATATACTTTTTCTTTTGACCACCAGAACCTTTGCATTGCATTATCTTTCCACATTTAGGACATAGCAGTTTTTGCATAAATATATAAACTCTATCTCTACAAAATGCCCTTTGATTTTTCTCTTTTTGATTTTGTACATCTTCGTACATTGCTCTTGATATAATAGGCTCTACAACATTCATATAAACAACTGGCTCTTTTCCTTGCTTATTTTTATATTGTTCAAAATCTCCTACATAAATTCTATTATTTATTATTTTAGATACTGTTGCATCTTTCCATTGCTTGTTTGTTAGTGTCGGTATTTTTTCTGCATTTAAAATATTTGCAATTGTTTGATAACTTTTGCCTTCTAAGTACATATTAAATATCCTTATAACCAAATCTTTTGTAGTCTCATCTATTACCATTTTTTTATTCTCTCTTTTGTAACCTAATGGGCAAGTTCCGAGGTACATGTCCAGATTTTATTGCTCCTGTCATTCCAAATTTTGTTCTTTCTGATACTATTTCAATTTCAAGTTGTGAAAGAACTGTCAACATTCTTACAAAAAATCTTCCGATTAGCTGAAGATGTATTTACATCATCTCTGTCGCAAATGAGATAACAATTATGCTTTTCCAACTCTGATATTAAGACTTCTAAATCTCTTACAGACCTTGTAACTCTATCTAGTTTATAAGCTACAATATAGTTGATTTTACCTGCTTTCATATCTTCTAACATTTGCTGGAATGCTGGTCTATTTGCCATATCTTTTGCAGATATTCCTGCATCTTTGTAAACTTTGTATATTTTATAATCTTTATATTTACAAAGTGCCTTTAACTTTTCCTCCTGTTCTCCTAAACTAAATCTTTCCCTTACTTGATCTTCTGTACTTACACGAATATAAATTCCTGCAACTTTCCTTTCTTCATTCATTTTTTCATATCCTCCTTCCAAATTATATAAATAGAAAGGCAACAAAAAAAGTGCCACATAGCATAGTTTTAGCTATTAGCACTTTTAGAGTTCTTATATTTATTATTACTATCTCTTTAATTTCTTTTCAATAATAACACAAATAAACCAATATAGTATAATTTTTAAAAAACTCTAAAATGCTTTGCCGTTCTATGTTATGTATTTCCGCTGATATGTTCTTGTAATTTGGATAACGGATATTTTGTACTTAAATCATTTACATAGAAATAATCGTGTTCATTAAAGAATAGGTACAAGCTATCTTTAATAATTACTCTATGGGGCTCTACATACGCTAAATTGGTATGCTCAATAATTCTTAGACAACCATTTATTATTTGTGGCTGTTCCTTTCCTTTAAATTTTAAACGGCACGCCCATTCGATTTTAGAGAGTAATTCTTTACTCATATTGATTTCTTTTTTTGTTATTTGTAACATAATACCACAAAAACCTCCTTTTTTCAATATTTTTGGTCAAAAAAAGACCGTTTCTTTTGAAACGGTTTCAGTTTTTGTGTTCATCAAAATTTTTGTAATCTTGAAATTAAGTTATACCAAGACTTTCAAAAAGTTCGACGAAAACTCTTTATGGCTGGACTGGCTAGATTCGAACTAGCGCATGCCAGAGTCAAAGTCTGGTGCCTTACCGCTTGGCTACAGTCCAATATATAAATTATAATCCTTGGTGGAAAATAATGGGGTGGAAGATGAGATTCGAACTCACGACCTCCAGTGCCACAAACTGGCGCTCTAACCAACTGCGCTACATCCACCATAAAACTATTGGTGGCTTCAAGTGGAATCGAACCACTGACACGAGGATTTTCAGTCCTCTGCTCTACCAACTGAGCTATGAAGCC
>CAKPNI010000060.1 GCA_934168355.1 uncultured Clostridia bacterium | reverse complement strand
ATAGGTAAATTAATTCCAGCTGGAACTGGTATGAAAAAATACCAAGATTTACATATAAGCACAGAAAAGAAAGAAGAAACAAAAACAGAAGAAAATGTTGAAGAAGAAAATAAAGTCGAAGCATAAAAAATTATACAAAAATATTACAAGAATATTACAAATAATGTAATATTCTTGTTTTTATTGAAATATAAATTTTAGTATGTTAAAATACAAATGAGGAAAATTATTAATTAGGATAAAAATAGTTTTACCTAAGAAAAGGAGAGGGAAAATATGAAAAAAGAAAAAACAATATTAATTTTTATACTGATTTTAACAATAATATTTGGATCAAAAACAGTTAGAGCCGAAAGTAGACAAGAGGAAATTAAGTGGAAAGATAATGGCAATTTAACCTACACAAGCACAGATGGAAGAACCATACAAATTGGGGATTACGTAAATTACAATTGTAGTGAAGGTGTAGACATAAATGAAGAAGTAGAAGGAAAAACGATATACACATCAAAAAAAGAACAAAATGGAGAGAAGGATCAAGTATTTAAAACCTCTACAGCTAAAGATTCAAAATGGCAAGTAATAGGTGTAGATGAAGAAGGATGTTTAAAGCTAATTTCTTCAAAAATAATAGCTTCTGCTAATCAAGAATATTTCCCATTAAAAGGAAAAAATGGTTATGCCAATGGTATAAAAGAATTAGACAAAATCAGTAGCATATATGGTCAAGGAAAATATGCAAAATCAGCTAGAGTAGTAAAAATTGAAGACATAAATACGGTAACTGGATTTGATATGTCAAAAATAGATTATACTGGCTTTGAGATCGAAAGACCAGAAAATAAAGTTACATATACAAAAAATGCGGAAGATGGATACATTCATTATATAGGAACAGAAACACCATTAACAGATACTGTATCAAAAAGAACTGAGATGACATATTGGACAGGAACAGAATGGAAAGAACTACAAAATGGAGAAAGTGTAACTGTATCAATGAGCAATTCTTACGGTTATTATCCGCAAACTCTAACTGAAGATGAAAGTACAGAAATTTGCATAAATGGTAAAACAGATAAAGCAAGTATAGCGGCTTATAATTTATTATTTGGAGAAAACCTAGATGCCGAAAATCTTAAAGGAGGATTTTGGATAGGAACTCAAGAAGTTTATGTAGGAGATGGATATATAGCATATGGAATGAAAGGATCTGGAGATAGCTATGTTGGAGGATTTGATTTATTTTTCTCAAATGTAGATGAAGAAAAGATTAATTCTGCAGGAATTAGACCTGTTATATCATTAAAATTAACAACTACAATAGAAAATGGAGATGGAACAGAAGAAAACCCATGGACATTAAATGAAACAAAAATGATAGAAGAAGATAATGACCAAAACAATAAAGGTGAAGAAAATAATTCAGAGAATAAAGACGATACTGTAATTTCCCAAATATTGCCAAAAACAGGAAAACAAGAGAAGATGTTAATAGCAATAGGTGGATTAGGAATATTATCGATAATTATACTAAAAAAATATAAAAAAATGAAAGACGTGAAATAATTATGTACGAAAATTTTGGAATAAGTAAGCAAATAGAAGAATTATCAAAAGAAGTGGAAAAAGAAATAGAGCCACAATTTAAAAAGATAGAAAAAATATGCCAATCAAACAGTCTAAAAGTATTAAAAGCAATGCAAGACAACCATCTATCAGGAATGCACTTAAATACATCAACAGGGTATGGAATAGATGAACCGGGAAGAAACAAAATAGAAGAAATATATGCTCAAATTTTCAAAGCAGAAGATAGTTTAGTAAGAAGTCAGTTAATATCAGGTTCACATGCATTAGCTGTAACTCTACAAGGCCTACTAAGACCAAATGACACAATGCTTAGCATTACAGGCTTGCCTTATGACACATTACAAACAGTAATAGGAATAGGAGAAAATCCGGGGCCAAGTTCATTAAAATCGTTTGGAATAAACTATGAGCAAATTGAATTAAAAGACAAAGAATACTTTGATAAGGCAAAAATAGTAGAAAGATTGGCAAAAAATGACATCAAGTTAGTAGAAATACAAAGGTCAATAGGATATTCAACAAGAAAAAGTATCAGCATAGAAAAAGTAGAAGAAATAATTAAAGAAATAAGGAAAGTAAACCAAAAAGTTATAATAATGGTTGACAACTGCTACTGTGAATTTGTAACAGAAAAAGAACCAATAGAAGTTGGAGCAGATATAGCGGTTGGTTCACTTATAAAAAACCTAGGAGCAGGAATCGCAACAAGTGGAGCTTATGTAGTAGGTAAAAAAGACTTAATAGCTCTTGTTGCAGATAGACTAACAGGACTTGGAAAAGAAATAGGACCATCAATGGGACAAAACACAAATTACTTAAAAGGTTTATTTTTCGCACCATCAGTTGTAGCAAGTTCGTTGAAAACAATGATATTCGCAAGTAGACTGTTAGAAAAATTACGGATATAATACAAGCCCAAAATATAATGAACCAAGAGTAGATATTGTTCAAAATATAATATTTAATGACAAAGACAAGCTAATAAAATTCTGCCAAGGAATTCAATCAGGTTCGCCAATAGATAGTTATGTAACTCCTGTCCCAAGCCCAATGGCTGGATATGAAGATGAAGTTATAATGGCTGCAGGAACTTTTGTTGATGGTGCCACAATTGAGCTTAGTTGTGATGCTCCTATAAGAGAACCTTATATTGCTTATATGCAAGGTGGATTGACTTATGAGTATGGTAAGCTTGGAGTTATGAAGGCAATTGAGTTTATGAGAAAATAAAATAGCGATAGCAAAAAAATGGTGTTGATTTATCGACACCATTTTTTTGTGAATTTACTCAACTGTAACCGACTTCGCCAAATTTCTAGGCTTATCAACATCCAACCCCTTTTCCTTAGAAACAAAATAACCCAAAAGTTGTAAAGGAACAATAGTAACAATAGAAGAAAGATAAACACAAGTATCAGGCACAACCACAACATTATCAAACAAAGAAAGATCAACATCTTTACTAACAGTTTCAGAAACAACAGCTGTAGTAACAGCACCTCTAGTAATAATTTCCTCCATATTACTTACAGTTTTCTTAACCAAATTCAAATCAGTCATAATACCAATAACATTAACACCCTTTTCAATCAAAGCAATAGTCCCATGTTTTAATTCACCAGCAGCATAGCTTTCAGAATGAATATAAGAAATTTCTTTTAATTTCAAAGAAGCTTCTAAAGCTGTGGCATAATCCATTCCTCTACCCAAATAGAAAATATCATGTTCTTTAAAAATACTTTTAGCAATTTCTTGAATATTAGAAGTATCTTTTAAAACAGTTTCAACTTTATTAGGTAGCATTAATAATTCATTTTTCAATTCATTCAAAACAGAGCAATCAGCACTTCCAAGTACTTCTGCAAAATATATAGCAACTAAAGACATAAGTGTAATTTGAGAAGTATAGGCTTTAGTTGAAGCAACAGCAATTTCAGGGCCAGCGTGTGTGTAAAGTGTGTAATCAGCTTCTCTAGCTATTGAACTTCCTGTAACATTTGTAATTGCAAGTGTTTTAGCTCCATGCAATTTTGAAAGTTTTAATGCTGCCAAAGTATCTGCAGTTTCACCTGATTGGCTTATGAAAATACATAATGTTTTGTCATCTATTAATGGATTTCTATATCTAAATTCTGATGCAATATCAACTTCTACATGAATTTTACAAAGATTTTCTATTGTATTTTTTAC
>CAKPNI010000059.1 GCA_934168355.1 uncultured Clostridia bacterium | reverse complement strand
ACCATTGGTAATTCTTCTTGAATAAAGAAAAACAAATTTTTATCTTTTTCATATCCAAAATTTCTATTCTTAGCAAAAAATTCAATTGTGTCATTATTATTTTCTCTACTTGTCATTATAAACCATGGAATTGTAACTCCATACTTACGGCCTTGCTCTTTTAAGCCATCGCTTAATAATTCAAATAATGATTTGTGTGATTCTAATCCAATATCAAAAGTTCCTTTTGGTCCTTTATGTCCTAGTCTTGTTCCTTGTCCACCAGCCATTGTTACAGCTGCTAATTTTCTATTCTTTATAGCTTCTACACCAATTGCATGATATTCTTTATAATTATCATATAATTTTTCTTTATCCATATAATCAATTGGCTGTATTTCAAAATTCTCTACTTCTGGAGTTTTTTTAGTATTTTCATATAAACTTTTTATCAACTCAAAATCAATATTATTTATTTGTTTTAACAATTCTTTCTTCTTTTTTTCATCTAAGTTATCATATCCATTTAGCAAATGCTCTTGTCCGTATTTCTTTAATGTCCATTTAATTTCATTTAAATTTTCGTCCATAGTATACTTCCTTTCTTAGTTCATAAGTTATATATATACTATTTTTTCGAAAAATTCAATAGATTATACAAAATTTTTGACATATTAACTAAATGTTACCCAAGAAAAACTTTTTTAAATCTTATTTATCCCTAATGTATTAAGCATTCCATCGTATTTTGAAACAATTTCTTTCATATCATTTTTTACTTCATTATAATTATAACAAGCAATAATTTCTAAGATTTCTCCTTGTCTTTCTTTCAATTCAAATACTTTTTCGTTTATAAATTTTTTACTTCCTATAAGTATCACATTTGTATTCGGAATGATATTTTCTATATTTTCTATATTTTGTATATTCCAACCAATCTTTTTTATTTTTTCTTTTTTATCTTTATCTAAATTTATTCTTTCAATTACGACATTTAATGTACTTTCTAAATCAATCTCTGTTATTATTGTAATATTTTCTTCATTGTCTATCTTTTTACTAATATATGGCAATAGCATAATTTCTAAATGATATTCACTCACATAAAAATTACAAATATTTTTAACTTTCTTTTCTTCTAAAACCATATTATCCATCCTTTCAATAGATTTTTGTTTACTGGTAAATTTTACCATTTATTCTTTTGTGTGTCAAGTATGTATAAAAAAATTTTTAATGTATATTTTATATTTTTTGGGTAAAAATTATTTTAAAGATATTTTTTAACAAATATGTTAATACGGAGGTTATTATGAAAAAATTTATAAATTATTCTAAGATTTGTTTGATATTAATATTTTTATTATTTATCTATATTATATTTTGTGCTCAAAGCTATTCGAACGCTGTATCTTCTGAATTATCAAATTCTGTATTTAGATTACATGTTTTAGCAAATAGTGATTCTGAAGAAGATCAACAATTAAAATTAAAAGTAAGAGATGCTTTACTTTCATATATGAATACTTTATCTTCAAATTGCAATACAAAAGAGGAAGCTATACAAATTGCAACTCAACATCAAAATGAATTTCAAACAATTGCTGAAAATGTAATTGTTGAAAATGGTTACAATTATCCTGTTCAAATAAAAATTAATAATTTTTATTTTCCAACCAAATCATATGGAGATATTTCATTACCAGCTGGATATTATGATGCTTTAAGAGTAGAAATTGGTAATGCAAAAGGAAAAAATTGGTGGTGTGTAATGTTTCCATCTTTATGTTTTATAGATATCAGCTCAGGAATTGTTGATTCTGAGGGAAAAGAAAAACTAGAAAATAATTTAGATTCAGAATCATATGAATTAATTTCAGAAAGCAAAACTTCAACTGAATTTAAACTAAAATTTAAATTATTAGAAGTATTTTCACATAATGGACTATTCACTGCAAAAAATTAAAAATCTATTGTAATCTTTATTCTTTTATGATATATTTTATGTGATTATTTTAAATACGAGGAGGAATACTTTTGGAAAAACTAGTAATAACTGGACCAACACATTTAAATGGAGAAGTAACAATAAGTGGAGCCAAAAATGCAGCTGTTGCTATATTACCAGCAACACTTTTAATAGATGGCGTTTGTACAATAGAAAATCTTCCTAATATAAGTGATGTAAAAATGTCATGTAAGATATTAGAAGGTCTAGGAGCAAAAATAACATGGATTACACAAAATGAGATTATGATTGATACACGAAATATAGATAAAACTATTGCATCAGAAGAATTAACAAGAAAATTTAGGGCATCTTATTATATAATCGGAAGTATGCTTGGACGTAAAGGTGCTGTAACTGTTGGAATGCCTGGTGGTTGCAAATTAGGTGCAAGACCTATTGACCAACATATTAAAGGGTTTGAAGCCTTAGGAGCAAAAGTTGACACAACTCAAGGAAAGATTACAGCTAAAGCATCAAAATTGGTTGGAACTTCAATATATATGGATGTTGTTTCTGTTGGTGCAACTATTAATGTAATGCTTGCTTCTGTTCTTGCAGAAGGAACGACTATTATAGATAATGCTGCTAAAGAGCCTCACATCGTAGACGTTGCTAATTTTTTAAATACAATGGGTGCCGACATTCGTGGGGCTGGAACAGATGTAATTAAAATTAATGGTGTAAAAAAACTTACTGGTAATGCAACATATTCTGTTGTTCCAGATCAAATAGAAGCCGGAACATTTATGCTTGCAGCAGTTGCAACAAAAGGTGATATTTTAATAAAAAATTGTATAACAAAACACTTAGAATCAATAACTGCAAAAATCACTGAAATTGGTGGTCAAGTAGAAGACTTTGGAGATAGCATAAGAGTAAAATGTAATAAAAGACCATCTAATGCTATTATAAAAACACTTCCTTATCCAGGTTTCCCTACTGATTTACAACCACAAATGGGAGTTGTTTTATCAACTGCTAATGGAACAAGCAGAATTATAGAAAGTATTTGGGAATCAAGATTTCAATATACTGATGAATTAAACAAAATGGGAGCAAAAATTACAGCTCAAGGAAAATCAGCATTTTTTGAAGGTGTTGATAAATTATATGGTGCACCTGTTTATTCAACAGACTTACGTGCTGGTGCAGCATTAATTATTGCAGGAATTACAGCCAAAGGAAAAACTGAAGTTTACAATTTAGAACACATTGATAGAGGATATGAAAATATTGAGCAAAAATTCAGAAATCTTGGTGCAAGAATTGAAAGAGTAACAGAGTAATATTAGAAAGAAGAAATACATATGCTAAATTTTTGTAGTTTATACAGTGGAAGTAGTGGAAATAGTTTATTTGTCGAAACAGAAAATACAAAAGTATTAGTTGATGTTGGATTAAGTTGTAAAAAGATTGAAGAAGCTTTATCTACTATAGAAAAAGATCCTAATTCTATTGATGCAATACTTATCACCCATGAACATTCTGATCATATAAAAGGTTTATCAACAATATCACATAAATTTGATATTCCTGTTTTTGCAACAAGAGAAACATTTGATGCAATGCCAACACAAACTGAAAAAATATCAAATAAAAATATTAATTACTTTTATCCTGATGAAAAATTCAATATAAATGATTTAGAAATTACCCCTTTCAGTATTCCACATGATGCAGCAAATCCATGTGGATTCACAATAAATAATGAAAAACATCAATTAAGTATTGCAACAGATATTGGTCATATGACAAATGACATTGTAAAACATTTAGAAGGTAGTGAACTTTTACTATTAGAATCAAATTATGATACAGAAGTACTAAAATGTTGTAAATATCCATTTCATTTAAAAGCTAGAATTGCTGGA
>CAKPNI010000058.1 GCA_934168355.1 uncultured Clostridia bacterium | reverse complement strand
AAATTTAATTGAAATATTATTGACATATTTTTGAAATAATGGTAAAATTTTCCAAAACGAAAGGATGATGTTTATGATTACAAAAGAACATGAAGTTAAGAAATACTGTTGTTTTTATGCAAGTGATTTTCATTTGGAAATGATACTTTTGCCATATATAAAGAAAAATATGTATAAAGATAAATTTATGATTTTTACAGAGGAAAACTTATCTGACAGTATGAATATTTTACTTAATAGAACAAATTTGAATAAAGAAGAAAAAAACTTGATGCAAAAAATAGACTGGAGCAAAAAGGGAGATATTTTACCAGAAGATATAGATAATCATACAATAATAATAAATGGAAGTAAAAAATATATATCTAAAATAAATGAAGAAATAAATAAAATAAATCCAAAAAAAATAAATATAATTGATTGTTATGGTATAAATGATAAAAACATAGAGCCAAATAGCATACAAGAAAAATATGATGAAATTTTAAATACAAAAAATTATAAAAATTTATAAAAAACACACAAAAGTCTTGATAAAAATAAAAAAAAGGTGTATAAAATAAAAATATAATTAAGATTTTATCTAATTCAATTAACACTAATTGATTTATTTTAGAAGGGAGAAAGTATATGGAATACAATATTGAAGAGATAAAACGTAAATTGAAAAAATACGGACAAGAACACCTATTAAATTTTTATGATAAGTTAGATGAGAAAAAGAAAGAGGAATTGCTTGGTCAAATCGAAAGAATTGATTTTGATTTAATAAATAGTTTATATAATAAGACTAAAGATGGAATAAAACAAGATGATGCAAAAGTTGAACCAATTGATTTTATAGATAAATATAAATTAAATGATAAATACAAATATTATGAAGAAATTGGTAAAAAAGCTATAAAAGCCGGAAAACTTGCAGCCGTAACAATGGCTGGTGGACAAGGAACAAGACTGGGTCATATTGGACCAAAAGGAACATTTGATATTGGTTTAGATTCACATAAATCTTTATTTGAATTATTATGTGACTACTTAAAATCTGAATCAAAAAAATATGGTGTAGATATTCCTTGGTTTATAATGACAAGTAGAGAAAATAACCATGATACGGTTGAATTCTTTAAAAAGAATAAATATTTTGGGTATGAGAAAAATATTTATTTCTTCATCCAAGGACAACTTCCAATGGTGGATACAGAAGGAAAAATCTTAATTGGAGAAGATGGATTAATTAAAGAAGCAGCAGATGGTCATGGTGGAGTTTACGAATCACTTGTAAAAAGTGGTATGGTAAACAAAATGAAAGAATTAGGTGTAGAATGGGTATTTATTGGTGGAGTAGATAATTGCCTAGTAAAAATGGTAGACCCAGTACTTATGGGAATTGCAATTGATAAAAATGTTACAGCAGCAGGTAAGTCAGTTGTTAAAGCAAATCCACATGAAAAGGTTGGGGCATTCTGCAAGAAAAACGGTAGACCAAGTGTTGTAGAATATTCTGAAATTACAGATGAAATGGCAGAAGCAACAGATGAAAATGGTGAATTATTATATGGTGAATCTCATATTTTATGTAATTTATTTAATATTTCTGCTATTGAAAGAATGGGAAGTCAACCACTTCCATATCACTCTGCTTTCAAAAAAGCAACTTATATAGACAAAGATGGAAATAAGGTTGTTCCAGATAGCCCTAATGCATTTAAGTTTGAAGCATTTTTATTTGATGCTTTTGGTGAAGTTGATGATATGGCTATTTTAAGAGTTAAGAGAGAAGAGGAATTTGCCCCTGTTAAGAATGCTGATTCTGCAGGTGTTGATTGCCCTAGTACAGCTAGAGAGTTGTATAATAATTTTTATAAGAAGAATTAAATGTGATGGAGTTATGTTTTAATGCATAGCTCTATTTTTTACAAAAATATTTACATCAAACAACTTTTGTGATATTATGACCAAAGGAAAAGGAGGTAACCCAAATGGATTATTTAAAAGAATACAAAAAATGGTGCGAAAGCGATGAATTTGACCAAGCAACAAAAGAAGAATTATTAAAAATAAAAGATGATGAAAAGGAAATAGAAGACAGATTTTACAAAGAACTAGAATTTGGAACAGCAGGACTAAGAGGAGTAATAGGAGCTGGAACAAACAGAATGAACAAATACATAGTAGGAAAAGCAACACAAGGGCTAGCAAATTACATATTAAAAAGAGGAACAGAAAATAAAGGAGTAGCAATAAGTTTTGACTCAAGAAGAATGTCACCTGAATTTAGTACTCAGGCAGCTCTAGTATTAAATGCAAATGGAATAAAAACATATATATTTGACCATTTAAGACCAGTACCAGAACTATCATTTGCCGTAAGAGAACTTGGATGTACAGCAGGAATAATGATAACAGCAAGTCATAATAAACCAAAATACAATGGATATAAAGTATACTGGGATGATGGTTCACAAATAATTGCCCCTGTTGATAAAGATATAATGAGTGAAGTACAAGCTATTACAGATTATAAAGCAATAAAAGAAATATCAATAGAAGAGGCAAAAGAAAAAGGATTATACAATGTAATTGGAAAAGAAATAGATGACAAATACATATATGAATTAAAATCAAGAGTGCTAAACCCTGAAATCGTTAGGGAACAAGGAAAGAAACTAAAAGTAGTTTATACACCACTTCATGGTGCAGGAAATGAAATGGTACAAAGAATTTTAAAAGAAATTGGACTTCAAAATGTATATGTAGTACCAGAACAAGAAAAGCCAGATGGAAACTTCCCAACAGTAGATTATCCAAATCCAGAGGCAAAAGAAGCATTTAAAATGGCTTTAGATTTAGCTAAAAAAGTAGATGCAGATATTGTTTTAGCAAATGACCCAGATGCAGATAGACTTGGAATTTATGCAAAAGACAGTAAAACCGGAAAATATATGGATTATACTGGAAATATGTCAGCATTATTAATTGCAGAATATAGATTATCTCAAATGAAAGAAAAGGGCATTTTGCCAAAAAATGGAATGTTTGTATCAACAATTGTTTCATCAAACCTTGCTAAAGCAATTGCAAATGAATATGAGCTAGATTTTAGAGAGGTTTTAACAGGTTTCAAGAACATTGGGGAACAAATAAAAATAGAAGAACAAAAACCAGATGGCAAAAAATATGTATTTGGATTTGAGGAAAGCTATGGATGTTTAATTGGAGACTACGCAAGAGATAAAGATGGAATTTCTGCAGTTATGAGTTTATGTGAAGCTGCATGTTACTACATGTCTAAAGATATGACACTTTGGGACCAAATGATTAATATTTATAAAAAATATGGATATTACAAAGAAGGTCAAGTAGCAATTGTACTTGAAGGTGCTGAGGGTGCTGAAAAAATTAAGGAAATGATGGAAAACATGAGAAATAATTTGCCAGAAAAGATTGGTAAATATAAAGTTTTAGAGTTTAAGGATATCAAATTAGATATTGTTAAAAATTTAGTTACAGGAGAAACTTCTAAAACAGGACTTCCTACATCAAATGTTCTTTATTATGAACTTGAAAATGATGCTTGGTGCTGTGTTAGACCTTCTGGAACAGAGCCAAAGATTAAGCTTTATATGGGAGTTAAAGCTGATAGTATGGGTAAAGCTGAGAGTGATTTAGAGGAGCTAAAAGAAGCTATGAGTGCTTTGGTAAAATAATTGATATTAAGAAGAAATGGTTTTTGTAAAAGGACCGTTTCTTTTTCCATTGGGACCGTTTCTTTTCGCGAAATGAAACGGTCCCAATGAGAAATTTTTCAAAGCATTGACTTTTTATACCAAAATTGTTATAATCAATACGGTTGCAGTCATGTTCCTATAGCTCAGCAGGATAGAGCAGTCGCCTCCTAAGCGACCGATTGTGGTTCGAGTCCGCATAGGAACAC
>CAKPNI010000057.1 GCA_934168355.1 uncultured Clostridia bacterium | reverse complement strand
TGTAAGCAATTCTAAGATTCTCAGAGTAGTTAATTAAAATGTTTGATAGTTCATCTTTTTGCTCATCTGATTTTAGTTTGCATTGCCTAGAAAGTAGTAGTTTTCGAGAATGTTTAAAATAAATACGTTCCTTTTTAGGAAGATTACTTTGAACTTCAATTCTAATCTTATTTACAGCATCACAGGCATAGCGAGCCCAGTGGAAATGATCAGCAATAATTTTAGCTTTTTTAAAATAGGTAAAGGCAATGTCTTTGTAAGTTTCCCATAAATCGGTAACAAAATATTTAACATTATTTAGTTCCTCTTGGGGAAATTGCTTAAAATAGTCGCAAAGAACGTGTTTATGTCTACATTCAAGTATATCAACAATTTCGTGGGTTTCTCCATTAATTAGGGCTACTTGGTATTTATATTTGCCAGAATTTCCTTTAAATTCATCAATACAAAGAACCTTAGGAAGATGGTGGTTGGTAACCGCAAAAATAGGCAAAAGCCTAGATATGAAGTTTTGAGATGTATGGCATTTTTTAGCAACATCTTTAGCAGAAGAAAGATTTCGAAGTTCTTCTATGATGTAAGCAACAAGGCGTTTGGATTTGCGAGAAAAACGACCTATAAGTTCATTTTTTTCATAAAATTTTTTACCACAAACACAACATTCATAACGACGTTTTCTATAGAATAGAGTAGTAGGTTTAAATGTAACAGGAATATCCTGAATTTGCTGGGTTCTATAGTCATGGACTTTAGTTGTTTCAAAAGCACAACAAGGGCAATATTGTGGCATTCTAGGTAGTTCCACATAAATTTGTAGAGAATCCTTTAAATTTCTAATTTTTTTTATTTCAACATCTTTAAAATTTAATAAATCTTTGATATAATTGTTTTGCACTTATCAATACCTCCTTAAATGTTTTATAGTAATTGTTTTTCTATTAAAATCAATGCAATCCCATTTTAATCCTAAAACTTCTTCGCGTCTTAATCCATAAACTGCTGCAATAATAACTTCTAAGCGAATAGTAGTATTTTTTACAACTTCAAATAAATGTAATAATTCTTCATGTTTATAGAAATTACCAATATAGTGGTCTGACTTAATAGGCTTTAAGTTATTAATGAAGTTGTACTCAAATAATTCCTGTTCAACTGCTCTAGTAAATATACAAGATAGAATAGACCTATGATGTTTTACAGTATTAGGTTTTAAACCTTCACTAAATAAATATTCAATGTAGTTATAAATATCAGCTAAAGTAACATCTTTTAAAAGTAATTCTTCGTTCTCGAAATAGGGAATCATTCTGCCGTTAGCATGGTCGTAATATCCTTTATATGTACTTTTAGCAACTTGGTTTTCAATAGATTTTAGCCATTCTTTTGTAATTGATAAATTAGAAAATTAAACATTAAAATCTAAAGGCAGGATAGTGTGCATCACGCAATGCATATACACATAGAAGGACAAGCCTCCTAGAGTTAATCAAAGAACAAAATTTTTAAGCAAATTAAAATAAATATGATATAAATATATTAAATTTATAGAGAATCAGTATTTATATGAGAAAGTAGGAAAAGTATGAAAAACATTATTTTAACTTCAAACGGATTTATAAATTCAAGTCCAAGAAGCAAGGAAATTGATGAGTTATTTAAAACAATAGCTAATGAAAAAAAAGTTATGATACTTGGAAACGCAACTTTAGGTGGTTCTAATGCAAGCCAAAGAGAACCTGTAAAAAGTAATTTTGAAAACATTGGTGCAAAGCAAGTAGATATAATTGATATAAATAAAGATAATGTAAATGATATATTAAAATATGAAGTGATATATGTTATAGGTGGAGATCCTAGATATTTACTAGATTTAGTAGCAACTACAAATGTTAAAGAGATTTTAAAACAATTCTTAAAACCACTTGACTGCAAAACAAATGTTTGATACAATAATACAAAACAAAAATAGGAGTTGGTTTGAATGAATAAATCAGAAAAGATTAAAGAATATAGCAATAAAAGTTTTGAAGATATCAAACATATTGATGAAAATGGAATTGAATATTGGTATGCTAGAGAGTTGCAACTAGTTTTAGATTACAAAGAATGGAGAAAATTTGAAGGTGTAGTTCAAAGAGCAATGAAAGCGTGTGAAAATAGTGATATCAATGCTTTAGACCATTTTGTCGGCACCGACAAAATGGTACAAATAGGTTCTGGAGCAGAAAGGATGCAAAAAGATTATAAATTAACTCGTTATGCTTGCTACTTAATAGCACAAAATGGAGATCCAAGAAAAGAAGTTATTGCTCTTGCTCAAACATATTTTGCAATACAAACCAGAAAACAAGAAATTAGCGAAAAAGAATATAATTTATTAACAGAAGATGAAAAAAGATTTTATCAAAGAAATTTAACACGAAAAGGAAATTATTCACTTAATCAAGCCGCAAAAAATGCAGGAGTTAAAAATTTTGATAAATTCCATAATTCTGGATATAAAGGCTTATACAATGGAGAAACTGCTGATGACATTGCCAAAAGAAAAGGCTTAAGATATAGAGAAGATATTTTAGACAACATGGGAAGTGAAGAACTTGCAGCTAATCTATTCCGTATTACACAGACTGAATCAAAATTAAAAAGAGATAATATTTCTACAGAAAAAGAGGCAAATAAAACTCATTATAATATTGGAAAAAATATTAGAGAAGTAATTGAAAAAAATGGTGGCACTATGCCAGAAGATTTACCTACACCTAAAAAGAGTTTAAAAAAATTAGTAAAAATTGTATCAACTTTTAAAGTAGCAAATGCCACAATACATTTTGATGAAACCTCTCCCCATATGCATATTGTATGTGTTCCAATAATAGAAAATTGTACTATAGGAATGAAAAAACAAGTAGGAAAAAGTAAATTATTTACAAAAAATTGTTTTTAGTGAATTGATTTATGTTTAAGAGTTATTAAAAGTGAATGACTCAAAATCATTCACTTTTTACAAAATGTGCATATTAGTTGAAAATATACGGAATACATGCTATAATTATATTATGTAACTATAAAACTATTACAGAAAGGTTGGTAAAAAATGATTAAGTATTTTATGCGGAGGACTATTTATAAGGAGTTTGACAAAGAATCACAAGATATGCTTTTGCAACTGACTTCAAAGCAACACATAATCGAGATAATTTGTGCTATGTTTTGGGTAGTTGCGTTTATTTTCACATACATTCCAGTATTTATAATTGATGTATGTGAAGATATCGAGCTTTCTATGACTACTCAAATAGCAATTATAGCTTTTATGCTAATATGCATGGCTGGATTACTAGTATCTATGAAGGTATTTAAAAGAGCTATGTTTGGATTCTCACAATTGTTGGCAGAAAGAATTTACTTTTTAGTATGCACAACCAAAGGTAAAGCCATTTGTAAAAATGATCTTAAGATTATCAATCAGGCAAATGAAAAGTTATATGCATTGATTGCAACTCAAATATGTCGTGGATATTGCTACGCAATCTGTTTTGAAATATGTAAAGCATTAAAAAAAGGTTGCATAGAATTTCTTGCAATAAAGAAATTTTCTCCACATGATGATGAAGAAGATGACGGAAAAGATTTTACAATGCATGTTCTCTATGTAAACAACGGCTGGGCTTTTGATACATATAGTTCTCGCCAATATCCGATTGAGAAATTGCACGAAATCTACAAAGCTAAAATTTATAAGTCTTTTAGTTTTGATGAAATTAGTAACAAATCTTATGAAGAATTTAGAGAAGAACAAGAGCCTGAACTTGCAAAGTGGTCTATTGATAATGACTGTTCTATGTTTTGGAAAGATGACAAGGAGGAAACTTAAACATTTCACGACTGGTTATACAACTTATAACCAGCCGTGTTTTTATGTGTAAAGATATGATTTTTTATAAATTTGTTATAATTTTATTGCAATTTATTAAATTTATGATATACTTTAGTAAATTGATTGATATTTGTATCAAT
>CAKPNI010000056.1 GCA_934168355.1 uncultured Clostridia bacterium | reverse complement strand
TTTCACCTCCTGTTAATATTAACATTTTTTATTATGAAACTTATATTAATTTTGTTTAAAAATTATTAAAATTCTGTTTCATTTTTATAGAAAAAAGTTTTCTTTTTTCTAAATATAGAATGTGCAAAAATGAAAAAAATAAACAGAAAATTTTTGGAAATTTTTTTGAGTAAAAAAATTGGGGCAGAAAATATTCTACCCCATCTAAAATATACTTTATATTTTAATTTTTCGGAATCGCATTCCTAGCTAATTCATCACATCTATTATTTAATTCAACATCACTATGACCTTTAACCTTATTAAAACTAACTTTATGTTTCTTTGTCAAACTATAAAGTTCCTGCCATAATTCCTTATTTTTAACAGCCTCACCAGATGCAGTCTTCCAACCTTTTTTCATCCAATTAAAAATCCACCCTTGATTAAATGCATTAACACAATAACTACTGTCACTAAAAATTTCGACCTCACATTCTTGTTTTAAAGCTTTTAACCCTTGAATAATTGCAGTAAGTTCCATAATATTATTTGTCGTATTTTTATCTCCACCAGAGATTTCTTTTTTTAATTCTCCTGCCATTAAAACAGCTGCCCAACCTCCGGGTCCCGGATTTCCTGAACATGCTCCATCTGTATAAATAATTACTTTTTGCATTTAATCAACTCCTTTTTTGTATTAGGGACGGTTCTTTTCGCGAAAAGAACCGTCCCCAATCAGAAAAAATATTATTTTGTTATCCATTTAACTAAATCTAAATTTTCACTATCTAAAAGCATTTTGTTAGTTGGCATAACTCTAAATGTATATCCATAATTTCCACCTGTTGATAAAGAAATTCTAGCAGTATAAGTATATCTCTTATATTCTTTTTCCTCAGATACAAATTTCATAGGAACTACTGTTATATTTTCAACACGTCCCTCGTCTGAAATTTTACCACAATATACCTCTACCCTTATATCTTCTTTTTCTAAATTTGGAAGTGTAACTTTACATCCAACTTCTATTGCTTCACCTGCATCTATTCTAACATTTTCTGGGTTATCTGTTTGTTCTATTAAAATATTATCCCAATTGTCTTTTACATGTTTTTTCCAAGATGTAAATTCAGCTGCTTCATCTAATTTTGAAAAATGTTCATCATATAGATTTATTAATGGTATATATAAATTATTTGTATAATCAACTAACATCCTTGCAGTACTGTATTTTCCACCAGTTGTTATTATTGATTGTTTCATTATTTTCATCCATTCTTCTGATGGTTCATTTTCACTTGGTCTGTTGTAGAATGTTGGTATTATCTTTGTTTCTAATGTTCTATACATACTTTGGCTATCTGCAATATCTTGTTCTGCATATGAACTATATTCTTTATCTGTTCCTATTGTCCATCCGTTTGTTTGGTCATATCCTTCTGCCCACCATCCATCTAAAACACTAAAGTTTACTACTCCATTTACAGATGCTTTTTGTCCAGATGTTCCTGATGCTTCCATTGGTCTACGAGGATTGTTTAGCCATACATCTACACCACTTATTAAGTATCTTGACATTGCTATATTGTAATTTTCTAATAAGAATATTTTTCCTCTAAATTGTGGTTTCATAGATATTTCATGTATAAATTTTATTAAGTCTTGCCCTTCTTTATCTGCTGGATGTGCTTTTCCAGCAAAAACTAATCTTACAGGGTGTTCTTTATCATTTAATATTTCTGTTATTCTTTCTAAGTCATTAAATATTAGTGTTGCTCTTTTATATGTTGCAAATCTTCTTGCAAATCCTATTATTAAGTCATTTGATGAAATTCCTGATATCATTTCTTTTATTTCATCATAGCTTACTCCTGCTCTTCTTAGTCTATTTGTTGTATTGTCTTTTATTATTTGTATTAGTTTTTCTTTTCTTTCTAGGTGTGCATTCCATAGTTCTTCATCTGGAATATTTTTTATTCTTTTCCATGTTTCATCTAAGTATATTTTGTCTTGCCAATATGGTGTTGTAGGTGATGTTAGATATTTGTTGTATAATTCTTTTAGGTTTTGTGGTACCCAAGTACATGTATGTATTCCGTTTGTTACATATGTTATTGGTGATTCATTTGCAGCTATGTTTGGCCATACATCTCCAAATAGTTCTCTTGATACTTCTCCATGTAGTTTACTTACACCATTTTTCTTTCCTGCTATTTTTAATGCTAAAATTCCCATATTGAATCCGGGTTCTAATTGGTCACATGGTTTCATTCCTAGTTTTAAGAATTCTTCTCTTCCTAGTCCCATCTTTGGCCAGAATTCATTGAAATATCTTTCTACTAAATCTGTTGGGAATATATCATTTCCTGCTGGCACTGGAGTATGTGTTGTAAATACTGTTTTTGAACTTACTATATCTTTTGCAATTTCAAATGATACTTGTTTTTCTGCTATTGTGTTTTTTATTAATTCTAATGTTAAAAATGCAGAATGCCCTTCATTCATATGATATATTGTTGGATTTAATCCAAGTTTTTTTAGAAGCCTTACTCCCGCTATTCCTAAAACTATTTCTTGACGAATTCTCATGTCTTGATCTCCACCATATAGCTTTAGAGTTGTTTCTCTATCAGCAGAACTGTTTTTATCTATATCTGAATCCATTAAATATAAACATATTCTTCCTACATTTATTTTCCATACTTTTAAATATACTGTTCTTTTTTGGAATTTTACTTCTATAAGTAAATCTTCTCCATCTTTATCTTTTACTGGATGGATTGGCATATTGTCTAATTCTATGTTTTTGTATTCCGATTTTTGTATTCCATACCCTTCAATTTTTTGATGGAAGTATCCATTTTTATAAAGTAAACCTACTCCAACTAAAGGAATTCCTAAGTCACTTGCAGATTTTAAGTGGTCCCCTGATAATATTCCTAGTCCTCCTGAGTAAATTGGTATTGTTTCATCTAGCCCATATTCTGCTGAAAAATATGCTATTAGGTCATTTTTATTTTCTGGATATTTTTTACTAAACCATGTGTCTTTGCTTGACATATAATCTTCGTAATTTTTTAATACTTTTTCATATTCTTTTACAAAACTAGAATCTTTTGCTGACATTTCTAGTCTTTCTTGTGATACTCTTTTTAAGAATTTTACTGGATTTTTTTCTACTGTTTCCCATAAGTCTCTGTCTATTTTCTTTAGTAGTCTTAAATATTCTGAATTCCAACTCCACCATAAGTTGTTTGCTATTTCATCTAATCTATTTATACTTTTTGGTAACTGTGGCTTTACAGTTATTTTATTAAATATGTACATTTATTTCGTCCTCCTTGGTAACTTTTTCTATTTTTCCTTTAGATATTATCTATTAAAATGTTTGTTTTGTCAAGAATTTTTGGATATTTTTGTAATTGGAAAATTTTGTAATTTTTCTTTACATAAGGTCGTTTTTGTGATATAATTGATTATATCAAACACCAAGGAGGTAAAGCACAATGGACAAATATTCACTTATATGCTTGGCTGCTAAAAGCCAAGACTTACCGCTTACTGATGAGGAGCTAACTTTTCTTAATGAACGGTTCCGATACTATTTAGGTCAAACTCCTCAAATTAATGAGGCACCAAGCAAAAAAAAGTGAAAATAAGAGAGAAAATATTAAGTGCATCTACACTTGATATTTTCTCTCATTTTATATTAATAATTATTTTTTTCCAAAACAACAATATTCTTAGCCACAACATCCAACCTAACAACATTCATAGCAGTTAAATTTTCAATCTCTTTAACAATCTTTTTCTTAAATTCAATCAACCCTTCGGCAACATTATAACCATAAACCACACTAACTTCCATATCAATTAAAGGTCCCTCGCCATAATTTTGAACGCGAGTTCTTAGAACCTTATATATCTCAGGCATCTTTTCAGCCTGATATTCTGCAATTTGTCTAAAAACAGAATCTGAAATTGTGAAATTTCCCATATAACTAAATGTAGGTCTAATTATTGATTTTTCAGAAATATATGGTTGCTTTCCTTTTCCTTTTGACTTAAAAATTTGAAGAGGGTCAAGTAAATAGCCTGAAAAATCTTTTTTTATTTCGAAAGTAGGAACGGGAATTACATGTTTTCCCTCTGTAACCCTTATATTTCTAGCAGTTTTCATTTCCTCTTCTGTTGCTACATCTGTTATATATGTTGTATCAGATACTTTTGGAAGTCCCAAGTTTTCTGCAATTTTTTCTACCATTCCATCAGATGTTCCAAGTATAAGAATTTTCTTAACTTTGTATTTTTTTAATGCTTTTTGAATCACCTTTTTTTCATCATCATGTAAAAATAAAGCCTTTTTTACTGTTTCTATTTTTGTTGAAGCTTTTTTGGCAGATTCACCTGCAACAACTCTATTATCATTTATTAAAAGTCCATCATCAATTATAAAATGTACATCTTTTTCCCCTGCTACCATCTGGGCTCTATAACTTTTTCCGGTGCCTGATGGTCCAACAAAAGCATATACTTTGATATTTTCAAACATAACTTTTTTTCCTTTCTCTTATGAAATTAATTTTTCTCAACTAGCATAACTTTATATGTTAAATTGTGATATTTTACTTTAAATGTTTTTTCTTCTTTTATTTCTGTTATACCTTCTTTAAAAAATTCTTCATTTTTATAAAATGCATCACTATCATCATCAATAATCCATATTCTGCCTTTATAATCTTTTAAGAAATCCCAATCTTCCTTTGTTTCCATTGCAGGAGCATATGCTTTGTATGCTTCTTCTACTCCCCAATGCTCTATGTTCATAAAATATTGCTTATTTTCTGGGAAATATGTAGCAATAATTCCACCATTTCCTATTTTCGAATATAGCAATATGTCATCTTCTTTTATTTCATCTTTTATATAGTTATATACTTCACTATTTTCTTTATTGTAATTTTCTTTTACATTTTGTATATTTCCTAATATTGCTAAAATTAATGTAATTCCACATATAGTTCCAGCTATAATTTTATTTTTTTCTTTTGAAAACACAAATGCTATTGTGAAAATATATAGTCCTGTCATTGTCAATAAATATCTAGCATATAAAATTGGGCTTATCATTGAAACTACTAATATTATAAGTATTACTCCAATATATATTCCTGTACTTAGAATTACTGGTTTTATATCCTCACCATTTTTCTTATATTTCCTTGCTTTTACTATTAAATATACATATACAGATATTGATACAATTAGTGCCACCAATGCTTTCCAGTCATTCATAAAGTTACTATCTACTTGATTTTTAAATTGAAAACTTAATACATCTACTGTTGTTCCAATTAAACTAAGTTGAATCCAATATCC
>CAKPNI010000055.1 GCA_934168355.1 uncultured Clostridia bacterium | reverse complement strand
AGTACTTGTAGTAGTTATGATATTCTTATATTTTAAAAATAGGTCTTTTAGAGATATTAAATAAAAACATAAAGCTAGAATTTGTAAGATTTTCTAAGTTTACATAGTTTCTTATATCACGGAATAATGGTATATATAGGACTTCTTATGAATGCTACACATTATATTAATTTAGAGTTTAAAGATATTATATATTTTGCAGAATTAGTAGATGGGATTTGTGCTATATCTTTAGTAATAAATCATATTTTTGATAGTAATCTAATGTTTATATCAAAAGATTTTCCAGGAACTCCACTTACAATACTGTATCATTTAACCGGAAAATTATTTACACCAATAATGATAATATCTCAAATGACACTGCCATTTTTAGTAGTTTTTTCTGTAGAAAAAAGAAAGAATAATATAGAAAATGAAGAAATAGCCTAAAAATATGCGGAAAAAGCCAAAAACTTTTTCCGCAAAACTATTGACAAAAGAAAAATAAGAGTTTATAATATTAAATGTTCGCACATCGCGGGGTGGAGCAGTTGGCAGCTCGCAGGGCTCATAACCCTGAGGTCGTAGGTTCGAGTCCTACCTCCGCAACCAAAAAGGTTGAAAAAGAGCAAATTAATTAAGTTTAATAGCTCTTTTTTATTTTTCAATAAGGAGAAAAAATTATGAATAAATACATGAATAAGGCCAAACAAAACGCAGATACAGGAATAAAGCAAAAAGAGGGAGGACCATTTGGAGCAGTAATAACAGACAAAGACGGAAACATAATTGCAAATGGAAATAATCAAGTATTAAAACAACAAGACCCAACAGCACATGCAGAAATAGTAGCAATAAGAAATGCCTGTAAAAAAATGAATAAATACGATTTATCAGATTGCATATTATATACCTCATGTGAACCATGTCCAATGTGTCTGTCAGCAATCATATGGGCAAACATAAAAGAAGTATATTATGGTTGCACAAAAGAAGATGCAGGAAATATTGGCTTTAGAGATGATATAATATATGACTATCTAAAAGGCAAAAATAACGAACTAATAAATTTACAGCAACTAGATAGAGAAGAATGCATAAAAACATTTGAAGAATACAAAAAGCAAAATGGAACTATATATTAAAAAAATATCCCAAAATTGTTACAAACAACTTTGGGGTATTTTTTATAAATTACAATAAGATTTTATGCTATCTAATATACCATTTATGTAACCATTCATATTATTAGTAATATTGTTTAAATCCTGTTCAACAGACATGTATCCAAGATTAATGACATAAGCTTCGATACCAGTATTAGATTTATAATATTTATTAGCACCATATTTAGTATTTCTACCATCAACAAAAGCATTTGTAGAAATTCCACCAGTTTCCCTAATTATATATAAATAGGGAGTAGCCAAAGAAATATTATATGGTTCATATTTTCCTCTAATAGCATTAGACTTAAATGCTAAAATATCACTATTGGTAAAATTACGAACATATACGCCATCTGATTTTCTAAACTGTGTATTTTGTGAACAGTATAAACCAGATTTATTAACTAAGTTTTCAGCAAGAGTAGATGCAAAATCCAAATTACAATTGCTTGGTGCGTAAACTTCTATTCCGCCATTTTTTTTGTTATAAGATGTTCCGTTAATCTGAAGAGATATCAAAAGTTTAGCATGAGAAGCATTTAAAAGATTTATTCTTCCATTTTCGCTATACATATTATTAGCTGTATCTTCTGTTTTAGAAGAATTTTCATCTCTTGAAATATAAACTTTTAAACCAAGATTTTCAAGTTCAGATTTTAATTTTAAACCATAATTTAAAACCAAATCAGCTTCTGTTAAATCACCTGAAGCAGAACCTTTGTCACGTCCTCCTCTGGATGGGTCAATTGCAATATCATATACATCATCAGGTAAATATGAAGCTTTTTCGACTGATATTAGCATATATTTGGTATCATTATATGTGTCAAACGAAATATTTACTTTATTGTTTGCATTGTTTTTGGTAATAGTATAATATGTTATATCATTATATTCAGAATTATTAACAAGTGAGTAATATTTTACATCACTATTCGAGAAGGTCACTCTTACAAAAACATAATATGAATCCTCTGTTAAACTTTCTAAATCTATACCAGTGTTTATTTCATCTGATGTAGAAAAAGAACAGACATTATCAGAATAATTAAAATTAGCTTTTATAGTATTTTCATCGCCATTTAATTTTTTTACAATTAAATCAACATAATCTATTTTGATGCCTGATACCTTAACAATATCGATAGTTCCATCTATATTAAAATGAGTTCCATAGGTTGCAAATCTTGTAACATTTGCATTTGTATTTTTCTCGATGCTACTAAAAAGAGCATTTTTTTGTTCTTCTGTAATTCTATTTGGATTAGTATCCTTTCGAAATTTTACAAATATCAGAACTGCCATTAAAATTATAAAAAGAATTACTATAATTTTTATATAAAATTCTTTAGGCCTAGACATATTTATTTTCAATAAAATCACCTCATATTTGCATTTTTTTTAATATATAAGAAAAATGCAAATATGTCAAGAAATTACTCGATTTCTGTCAATTTTAGATTATATTTATCTTCAAAAACTTTTTTCTTGGCAATATATTCTTTTGTCTTAAACCCTTTAACATCAATGACATCATAAGTTCCATCATTGTTAAAAACAATAAAATCTGCTTTATATTTTAATCCAGGTGCAAGAATAAATGTTGGTTGCAAACAAAATCCTTTTATGTCATTACATTTTAGTCTTAATTTTAAATCATTGTAATAATTTGCTTCTTTTAAACTATCAAATGTGTGTCCATCTACTGATGTTTTGTATGACCTATATTTGGCCTTTGGGGTCGTTTTTTTTCCTGTGTAATTTTTATAATCTTCTACGCTCCAGTGTTCCATATTTTTTATCCTTTCTTTTTTTGAAAAGGGGACGGTTCCTTTTTGAAAAAGGAACCGTCCCCTTTTCAAAAAATGTTCCTTACAAACAAATATTTTACTAAAAGCTTCCAAATATGTCAATAAATAATTAAAAATAAAGCTTGTAAAAACTAAAAAATGTGATATAATAAGAAAAAAATTAGGAGGTACTAAAAATGGATTTAAAAGGAACAAAAACAGAAGCTAATTTAAAGGCAGCATTTGCAGGAGAATCTCAAGCTAGAAATAAATATAGTTATTTTGCAAGTCAAGCAAAAAAAGATGGATATGAACAAATAGCAGCTATATTCGAAGAAACTGCTCATAATGAGAAAGAACATGCAAAAATGTGGCTTAAAGAATTAAATGGAATTGGAAATACTGCTGAAAATTTAAAAGCAGCAGCTGATGGTGAAAATTATGAATGGACAGACATGTATGACGAATTTGCTAAAGTTGCTAAAGAAGAGGGATTTGACAGAATTGCATATCTTTTTGAAGCAGTTGGTAAAATAGAAAAAGAACATGAAGAAAGATTTAAAAAATTATTAGAAAATGTTAAAGAAGGAAAAGTTTTCGAAGCAGGAGAAGTTAAGATTTGGAAATGTAGAAACTGTGGTCATATTGTTGTTGGTACAAAAGCACCAGAAATTTGTCCAGTTTGCAGTCACCCACAAGCTTACTTTGAAATTAAAGCTGAAAATTATTAATATATTTACATCCTTGGAAATCAGTTGGTTTCCGAGGATTTTTTATAGAAGGAGAAAATAATGAAAATATTAATAGGAACAAAAAATCCAGGAAAAATACAGGGTGCAAAAGAAGCTTTTGAAAAGTATTTTGAAAATATTGAAATAAAAGGAATACCAGTAAATTCAGATGTAAATGCACAACCGTTAAACAAAGAAATATTTCAAGGTGCACGAAATAGAGTTGAAAATTTGAAAAGATATGCAAAAGAAAATAATATAGTAGCTGACTTTTATGTAGCAAGTGAGGGTGGAATTCAAAATTTGCTATGTGATGAATGGATTGATTTTAACGCAGTTGTCATAGAAGATAAAAACGGAACAGTAAGCTATGGAATGAGCCAAGGTTTTCCAATTCCTGATAAATACATAGAAGAAATTAAAGAAAACGAATTAGGAAGTGTTATGGATAGACTTTTTGAAGGACATGATTTAGGAAAAGGAAAAGGCGGAATTGGTTTGCTAACTCGCGGTGAATTATCAAGAATTGATTTAACTAGAAGTGCTTTTATTATGGCTTTGACAAAGTATATTAATGGAGAGATATGGAGATAAATGTACAATGATATGGTCAAAATTTGCACAGCAAAACTGTCAAAATCTGCACAACAAATCACTCAAAAAATGCACAATACATATTGCAAAATTTTGAGACGAAGATATTGATATTTATGTCAATATATAGTAAAATAAAAGCATATTAATAAGGAGAGTGATAAAAATGATGTATCCATATTGTAAATATGCAGATGAAACGGAAGTAGTTTTTTCACAAATTATGAAAAATGATAATGGAGAAGAAATTATGCATGTTCATTTTGAAAGAGCAACGGAAAATGGCTTTGATAGTGTAAGGTTTGAATTGCCAAGTTGTAAAATTATATATAAAGATGGAAACTATACGGAAGAAGAAATAGAAATATTTAAAACTGTAGTAGAAAGAGGACTACCATCATTTTATAGACTTGCAAGAGAAGGAGGACTTCGTAGTGCCTAATATATTAGAAGCTATTGTGAATAATTATTTTTATATTGTATCAGAGTGGAAAAGGCACTTTAAGGTAGAAAGTGTAAAATTTTATTGTTAATTAAATGTTTTTGCCGCCGCCCCTTTGGCGAGTTAAAAATGAGAGAGTGAATAAATGTGTTTGTCGCTGCCCCTTTGGCGAGTTATAAGTAAGAGAGTGAATAAATATTATAAAGCTTACCTTTTCAAGGTAAGCTTTTAAAAAGCAAAAAATGTATAAAAAATCCCCAAACAGCAAACAATAACCACAAAAAGCAAAAAGGGGAAAAATTTATGACCACAAAACAACTAAAACTAGAAGGAGCACTTCTAAACAAGCAAGAACTATATGAACATCTAGAAAAAATAGCAAGCACACATAATACAAAATTAAAATCAGACAAAAACACATATCCAATACCCGGACTAAGAGAAAACTACCAAGTAATAAAAGAAGTGTACAACCTTTTAAATGAACATATAAAACAAAAAATAGCCATACATCCAGCAGGAGAGTGGTTACTAGACAATTTCTATATAATAGAAGAAGTAACAAAATCCATAGAAAAAGAGCTAACCCTTGAAAAATATACAAACTTTGTTGGCATAGCAAACGGAAAATATCAAGGGTTTGCAAGAATATATGTATTATCTGCAGAAATAGTAAATTATACAGATAACAAAATAACCAGAGAAATATTAGAAAATGGAATTACTGCTTACCAAACA
>CAKPNI010000054.1 GCA_934168355.1 uncultured Clostridia bacterium | reverse complement strand
CAGGAAGGATGAAAAAAATGAGAATATTAGAAACAAAGTCAGACGAAGAAGAATACACAAGATTTTTAGAAAGCAATGAAAGATGCAACTTTCAACAATCACTAGAATGGGCAAAAGTAAAAACAAGTTGGAAAAGAGAAGTAATACTAGCAGAAGACAGTAGCAAAAAAATAATAGGATCACTTATGGTATGGATAAGAAAAATACCAATATTTGGAAATATAATGTACTCAGCAAGAGGACCAATATGTGATATACACAATATAGAAGTTTTAAAACAACTAACAGAAGGAGCAAAACTACTTGCAAAAAAATACAATGCAATAGTACTAAGAATAGAACCAGACATAAAAAGCGATGACACATCATTTAGAAATATAATGTTAGAATTAGGATACTCGATAAAAGACGATGCCAAAAACTTTAGAGAAGAAATACAACCACGTTATGTATTTAGACTAGACACAAAAGGCAAAACAGAAGACGAAATATTTAAAAACTTCCACTCAAAAACAAGATACAATATACGTCTAGCAACAAAAAAGGGAGTAACTGTAAAGACAGGAACAAAAGAAGATCTAAAAGACTTCCACAAAATAATGGTAACAACAGGTTTAAGAGATGGATTTATAACAAGACCACTAGAATATTTTGAAAGAATGTATGACTGCTTAGGACCAGACCACATGAAAATACTAATGGCATATTATGACGGAAAACCAATATCTGGAGTAATACCAATAATGTATGGAAACAAAACATGGTATTTATATGGTGCAAGTAGTAATGAACACAGAAACTTAATGCCAAATTACCTATTACAATGGGAAATGATAAAAATAGCACTAGAAAGAAAAAGCGACATATATGACCTAAGAGGAGTACCGGGAATAGCAGACAACAGTAATGGACTATTTAGATTTAAAAAAGGATTTGGAGCAGAATATACAGAATTTATAGGAGAAGTTTATATTCCATTTAAACCTTTAACATACAAAATGTATAAAATTTCGGAAAAAATATTTAGAAATGCAAGAGCATTAAAACTAAAATTTAAAAAGAAATAGGTGGAGGAATATAAATGAAATCACTTGTAATAAATAGAGAAGATTTGAAACATAATATAAGAAAAATAAAAGAAATAGCAAAAGATACAGGAAGGCTAGATAACCATAAACCAATAAAAATAATAGCAGTTGTAAAAGGAAATGGCTATGGATTAGGACTAATTCCATATTCAAAATTTTTAATAGATAATGGAATAGACTTTCTTGCAGTATCAACAGTAGAAGAAGCGGTAAAATTAAGAGAAGCAGGCTTACAAGCAAGAATACTAATGCTTTCTTCAACTGCAATAAAAAAAGAAATAGAGCTATTAGTAGAAAATGACATAATAATAACAATTGGTTCAAAAGAAGCATTAGAGGTAGCAGAAACAGTTGCAAAAGAAAAAAATAAACAAGTAAAAGCACATTTAAAAATAGATACAGGATTTGGAAGATATGGTTTTATATATAGTCAAAAGCAAGAAATGTTAGATGCTTTAAAAAATATGAAAAATGTTCAAATAGAAGGTACATTTTCACATTTTTCACTAGCATTTTACGAAAAAAATGAGTATTCGGAAGAACAATTTAAACGATTTATGGATGTTATAGAATTTCTGAAAGAAAACAATATAGAAACAGGAATGTTACACATCTGTAATTCATCAGCATTTTTAAAATTTAAACAAATGAGACTAAATGCTGTAAGAGTAGGTTCTGCATTTTTAGGAAGGCTTGCTATTCCAAATATTTATGGACTAAAAAAAATAGCATACCTAAAATCAAATGTAGCTGAAATAAAAGAACTACCAGAAAAATATAATGTTGGATATTCAAATTCGTTTACAACCAAAAAGCCAACCAAAATAGCACTTGTACCAGTACGGATATGCAGATGGTTATAATGTAAGAGAACAAAGAGATATGTTTAGAAAAATAGATAGATTACGTTATATTGTAAGAGACATAAAAGATGCATTTAAAGATAAATCACTATATGTGAATATATTGTGTAAAGACAACCAAGAAAAACAATATAAAAGATGTAAAGTCTTAGGAAGAATAGGAATGTATCACATAAGTGTTGATGTAACTGGAAAAGATGTACAAGTAGGCAGTGAGGTAAAATTAGATGTAAGCCCTATGTTTGTAGACAGCAGTATACGAAGGGAGTATATATAGTGGAAAGCAATCAATCAAAAAAAGAACAATTTTTAAAATTAAACTTTTTCAAAAAAATATGGTATTCGATAACTAAATTTGAAAAATACCCAGAACTTGCAGCATTAGGAGTAAAAAAAGCATTGATATATTTTACAGAATTAATAGTAATATTTTGTGTGATATATACAGGAAGCTATGTGTATTATGTGCAAAAAGTAGAAACATTTGAAGAAGAAAATTTATCATTTTCACAAAAAGTAATAAAAACTATGGTAAAAGAAACTGGAAGTGAAAATGAACAAATAAATCATGCTTTAGAAATTGCAGATAACTATTCTGGGCCATCAATGGTAGGAGCATTATTTATAAGTGCATTTATATCATTTTGGATAGCAATATTCTTAGATATATTTACCTTATCAGTTTTTGGATTATTTACCTGTTTAATTGCAAAAATAAAAATGAATTACAAAGCAATTTTTAATATGTCAGTATATGCTATAACTCTGTCATTAATATTAAGAACAATATATGTAGTTGTAACAATGCTAACAAGTTTTGAAATAAAATATTTTGATGTAATGTATATAGCAGTTGCATATATAACATTAGCTGCAGCAATATTTTTAATAAAATCAGATGTAATAAAACAACATTTAGAACTAATGAAAATAATTGAAGAAGGAAAAGAAAAAATAGAACAAACAATAGTAATACCAAGAAAAAAAGATGAAGAAGAGAAAAAAGAAGACAAAGATGAAAAAGAAAAGAAAGAGGATGAAAAAGAAACAGAAGGACAAGGCTCAAATGCGTAAATAAAGGCAAATATGAAAGGAAGAATTATTAATGAAAAAAGATAATGATAAAAACGGAAAAAATAATGGTCAAAATTTCTTAGTTGGTTTATTAATATTAGCAATTATTTCATGTATAGTAATGGCTGCAATATATAGTTTAAACTCTAAACCAAAAGATGATGACAAAACAATAAGCTATACAGATTTAATAAAACAAATATCAGATGGAAATATAAAAAAAGTAGAAATGACAACAGGTTCAACATCTATTAAAGTAACTTTAAAAGAAAAAATAAAAGATGATAATCAAGAAAATGAAGAGCAAGGCAGTAACGAGGAAAATGAGAATAATGAAGCTCAAAATGATGAAAATAAAGTAAATGATAATGAATCAAAAGAAAATCAAACTAGTTCAATATTAGGGTTAATAAAAAAAGATGATGAAGATCCAGAATTAATAAAAAAAGCCATAGTGCCTAATACACAAAGTTTTGTTGAATTAATACAAAACAAAGTAGCAGATGGAAATGACATAGAATTAATACAAAAGAACCCAAGTATACTTGCAACAATTCCATCATATTTCTTTTCATTACTTCCAACAATAATAATGGTTGCATTATTTATAATGATATTTAAAATGCAAGGACTAGGAGATAGAGGAGAAGTATATGACGAAACAGAAAGAAAAACAAAGGTAAAATTTGCTGATGTTGCAGGACTTGATGAAGAAAAAGAAGAAATGGTAGAACTAGTACAATTCTTAAAAGAACCAAAAAAATTCATCGAAATGGGAGCAAAAATTCCAAAAGGTGTTTTATTATATGGTAAACCCGGAACCGGAAAAACTTTAATTGCAAAAGCAATTGCTGGTGAAGCTGGAGTTCCATTTATATCAATGAGTGGTTCTGAATTTATAGAAATGTTTGCAGGCCTTGGAGCTTCAAGAGTTAGAAAATTATTTGATAAAGCAAGAAAAATGGCACCTTGTATAGTATTTATTGATGAGATAGATGCAATTGGTTCAAGAAGAACAAATGGAAGTGGTGCAGAATCTGAAAACAATCAAACATTAAACCAATTATTAGTTGAAATGGATGGATTTTCATCAGAGGAAACAATAATTGTTTTAGCTGCAACAAATAGACCAGAAATGCTAGATAAAGCTTTATTAAGACCGGGAAGATTTGATAGACAAATTACTATTCCAGCACCTGATAGAAAAGGTAGAGAGGAAATTTTAAAGATCCATAGCAAAGATAAAAAATTAGCAGATGATGTATCTTTAGAAAGCATTGCAGAAGACACAGCAGGATTTACTGGTGCAGAACTTGCAAATATCTTAAATGAAGCAGCAATTATTGCAACTAAAAATGAACATGATAAAATTTTTAGAGATGATATTGAAGAAGCAGTTAAAAAGGTAACTGTCGGATTGGAGAAAAAAGCTAGAGTTATTTCCGATAAGGATAAGAGATTAACTGCATATCATGAAGCAGGACATGCAATAGTTAGTTGGTATTTACCTACTCAAAAGAAGGTTAAAGAAATTTCTATTATTCCTAGAGGTATGGCTGGTGGTTATACTATGTATAAGACTGATGAGGATAAGTCTTATATTTCTAAAACTGAAATGGAAGAGAAGTTGATTGCTTTACTTGGTGGTAGAGCTGCTGAAAGAGTTGCTTTAGATGATATTTCTACTGGTGCTAGTAATGATATTGAGGTTGCAACTCAGATTGCTAAAGATATGATAGTTAAGTATGGTATGAATGATTTTATTGGTCCTATTTCTTTGAAGAATGAGAATGGTGAGTATGAGCTTGATATGTTTGGTAAGGAGATGGGTGATAAAATTGGTGAGGAAGTTAAGAAGTTGATTGATACTGCTTATAGTGATGCTCAGACTATTTTGAGAGGGCATATGGATAAGTTGGACGCAGTTGCTGAAGAACTTTTGGTTAATGAGAAGATTAATGAGGAGACTTTTAAGAAGTTTTTTGAAGAAGAAGAGTAGAGGCTTTTATTGAGTCTCTATTTTTTGTTACAGCGGGTTAACCTACTCTACAAAATAAAAATTTTTTATTTCGCGGAAAATGGTTTTACTTTTTAGGATTATATGGTATACTACTTTTGAAAGAATTTTTGAGTGAAACAGGAGAAAAAATGAACATATTAATATATTTTATAATAGCGGTATTATTTGTAGTGCTTATATTTTGGACATGGAATAATACAAAAGATTTTGAAGAAACTTCAGAAAGAGTTATTTTTATAGTAGTTGGAATAATATTGATTGCGATTGTAACATTAATTTATTTTGCAATATCAAAAGTGGGTATAACATATCCTAAAGTAGAAATGGTAAAACAGGTTAGAAGAATAGTGGCGTTATTGTTTACACCAATTAATGGATTTTTAAGTTTGCCACATATTGCATCTTTGAAGATGAAGATAAAGTTGAAAACAGAAGATGAGGAAAAATTAAAGAAAAAAATAATAATATTGGGAGTTGTGTTTATTGTAGCAACAATTGTGGAAATAAATTATATGAAGGATTTTCAAAATGGAATAATTCAAATGTTAAATAGTAAAT
>CAKPNI010000053.1 GCA_934168355.1 uncultured Clostridia bacterium | reverse complement strand
TAGTATTTTCATAATTTGTAATTTTCTTATATTCTTCAACTGTATAATGTTTTCTGTCAGTATCTTCAACAAACATACCTCTTTCTAAATCAAAACCTTTTGATTTTACATGATTAAAGTAGGCATCCTGTAATTTTCTATAACTGTCTCGACCTTTCCAGAAATCTCTTGCACAAATTTTATCAATGTCGTTTCCAGCTTTGTCTTTTGTATGAACAACAGGAACAAACATTAAGTGCATATGTGGTACACCTTCATCTAAATGTACTACTGCGGATATTATATTTTTTTCTCCTAGATTTTTATAACTGCAAATAAATTTATAACATTCATCAAAATATCTTTTGGTTTCTTTTTCTCCAATTTTATCAAAGAATGTTTGGTCTGATGTAAATATCATTTGACACATTATTATGCTATTACTTCTAAGATGACCTTTCAAATTATTTTCTTTTAAATATTTATCAAATTCTTTGGTGTATGTTAGTTCATTTTTCTTAATGTAATAATTTAAGTGTGTCTTTGTAGGATCAATATCTTTATTAGTATGATTTTTTGCTTTTCTATCATTATGAGTTCCTTTTCCATTTACTTCTGCTCTTGTTAATTTTTCATTTCTTACAATAGCATAACTCATATCTCCATGCACCTCCTTTTTTGCTTGAGATATTGTTTCAATGTCTAACACACTAGACAAACAAAGTTTGTCTGTGTGGCAGGGTTAAGCAACCCCACACCCCAAAACCTAAAATAGCCTATCTGCATTTTAGGTTTTTCATAAAAATTTGCTTATCGCAATTTTTATGAATGTGAGCAAAAAAATAATTTTTTTACTCACAACCAAAAAGCACTTATGCTTTTTGGTATTCACTTTAGCAACTACTAAGCAGAAACTAGAGGGAGAGAGCTAAAGTGAATTAGGTGTAATAATCCCATTGTTACAAATAGAATCATTACACCTATATAAGTAGAAACCGTCGGTCGTTCGCCTCGTTTCATAGGTAGTCTAGTAAGTAGCTTTGCTACTATAATTGCTGATACTACTAAAGTATCTTTGTTCATACTTGTCCAAACTTTTTACAATTATAAATCCACACCAAGATATGCCACCGAATACTCTTTTATTATTGTGAGTCTGTGTTCTAAAATCTCACTCACGCACCTTGTATAAATAGACTGTTTATACAAATACGAATGAATTTTATAGCATCGGCTCATTACACCTATCACTTTTTAAGAGTTTGTGGCAATTCTCTTTTAAACATAAAAAACTACCCGTAGCTTAAAAAACTACAAGTAGTCTATGTTTATTCTATTTAATTAGCCATCACAATCGATTTTAAGGCAATTTATTGTGAGGATAGAGTAATTTTACGATAAAATTTTATGAAAAATTTTCAAAATCTATTTATCAATAGTAGATTATCTGTTATAATAGTTCATAAATAACATCTAACCAATATCTAACCAAAGTATTAAAAAATATGTTATTTTATAAATATTGTTAAATAATGAGTTAGATAAATTAGTATGGGGAAAATGCTTGAGATAGAGCCTTTTTAAGAGGTATTATATAATAATAAATAACAAAATATATAAAACACTTATAAAGACTCTGACTCCGACATTCCTGTGTTCGAATCACAGTACCCCAGCCAAAACAAAAAGCTTATATCCAAAAGATATAAGCTTTAATCTATGGTAGCGAAGGGGAGATTCGAACTCTCGACACCGCGGGTATGAACCGCGTGCTCTAGCCAACTGAGCTACTTCGCCATTTCTCTGTAACGATACCTATTATACTCAAGATTTAAGGCTTTGTCAAGAGTTTTTCTGAGATTGTCCATAAAATTTGTGCCATATGCATCAAAATTACATATTATCAACCTTTCCAGTAATCAATTCCAAAATTTTAGGATAAATAACAGAAGCATTTTCCTTCCAATTATCAGCAATAAATTTAGCATGTTCATTAGAACCAGCAAAAGTTCTAACCTCAAAAATAGTTCTATTATTTTCCACAATTTTACATTTTACTGTGTAAGAATTCTCATTTTCAGGGATATATTCAGTAACAATTGAATCTTCACTTATAATATTATTTAATTCATTTTTTAAAACATTATCTATTTTTAATTTTAACAAACCGGGTAAAACATCAATGGTCAAATTTAAAGAATTTTGACCATCAAAAGTCAATTTATAAAGTACTCGTTTTTCGTCTGTATCTTCATCTTTAGTGTAAGTCTGAACAAGTTTAGAATCAACAAGGTCAGCTAAAATTTGTTTAAAATAAAAATAATTAATATTATTAACAGGAGAGATTAATTTAAACAAATCGCTTTCTGTTACATTATTTTTAACGTTATTCAAAACATATAATATTAAAACTTTATCTTGTGCCAAACTTTTTTTCATGTTATCGTCCATATTTAGTTACTCCTTACATTAAATTTAAAGGCATTATATCACAAAGAATACATAATGTAAACGGTATTAGTTGATATTTTGGTGAATTTATAGTAAAATATTGGAAGCAAAAAACGAGGAGAAAAGAATATGAAGGAAAAGCAAAATAAAAAAATATTACTAATAATATTTTTAGTAGCATTAATTTTAGACCAAGTAAGTAAAATTATATCTTATACAAATGGATGGAATATAAACCTTAATACTGATACAAGTAATAATGGATATTATATTGTTATGACTATAATAATTGTCTTAATGATTATAAGGTACATTTCAAATGAAAACACATTTATAAAACTTGATACCAAAATAATTTTAACACTAGCCATATCTGGGGCAGTTGGCAATTTAATTGATAGAATATGGAACCAAAATGTAATAATTTTTATAGATTTAGGAAAATCAATCTATCTAAATCTTGCATATATTTATATACTAATTGCTTGGGTTGGACTAGCAGCAATATTAACAAAAAATACAATGAAAATATTAAAAGAAAAAGGGATGAGAAAAAATGAATATAAAAATAAATGAAGAAAATGTAGGAAAAAGAATTGATAGTTTTATTCCGTTGGTTCAAAAAGAAATTTCAAGAAGTATGGTTCAGAAATTAATAGAACAGAAAAGCATAAAAGTAAATGGAAAAGATACAAAACATTCCTATAAACTTAAATTAAATGATGAAATAGAAATAACAATCCCACAGGCAAAGGAAATAGACTTAAAAGCACAAGACATTCCGTTAAATGTAATTTATGAAGACAATGACATTATAGTTATAAACAAACCAAAAGGAATGGTGGTACATCCAGCCAATGGGAATCCAGATGGAACACTTGTAAATGCTGTAATGAATTTATGTAAGGATTCTCTTTCTGGAATTGGTGGAGAAATAAGACCGGGAATTGTACATAGATTAGATAAAGATACATCAGGTGCAATAATTGTTGCAAAAAATGACAAGGCACATATTGCCTTAAGTGAACAATTAAAAAATCATGAAGTGAAAAAAACATATCTTGCATTAGTTAGAGGAATTATAAAAGAAAATGAGGCAACAATAAATATGCCAATTGCTAGAAGCAAAAAAGATAGAAAGAAAATGGATGTGGATAAAGACGGAAAAGAAGCAATTACTCATTTTAAGGTTTTAGGAAGATATAAAAATAAATATACATTGCTTCAAATAAATTTAGAAACAGGAAGAACCCATCAAATAAGAGTACATTTATCACATATTGGATATCCAATAATAGGTGATGAAGTATATTCAAATGGAAAGAATGAGTGGAATGTAAGTGGACAATGTTTGCATGCTTGGAAGTTAGAATTTAAGCATCCTATAACAGGTAAAGAGATAAGTTTAGAAGCTGAAATTCCGGAATATTTTAAAAAAATTATAAAAGAATTAGAAGAGGAAAATTAAATGGAAGAAATGAGACTACAAAAATATTTAGCATCATGTGGAATTGCATCAAGAAGAAAATGTGAAGAATTGATTTTAGAGGGAAAAGTAGAAGTCAATGGAAATGTTGTGACTGAACTTGGAACGAAAATAAATCCTGAAAAAGATGAAGTAAAATATAATGGACAAATTGTAAAATTAGAAGACGAAAAAATATATATTTTATTAAATAAACCAATTGGATATGTAACAACAGCAAAAGAACAATTTGAAAGAGATATGGTACTTGATTTAGTAAAAGTAAATAAAAGAATTGTGCCTGTTGGAAGGCTGGATATGTATACATCAGGAGCATTAATATTAACAAATGATGGAGAATTTGTTAATAAGTTAACACATCCAAGTCATGAAATTGATAAGACATATAATGTTACATTAAAAGGTATTGTTACAAAAGAGGATATTGAAAAATTGAAAAATGGTGTGGAAATTGATGATGGATATGTTACTAAACCGGCAAAGGCTAAAATTTTAAAGATAGATGAAGAAAAGAAAATATCAAGAGTTCAAATTACTATACATGAGGGGAAAAATAGACAAATTAGGAAGATGTGTGAAGCTATTGGAAAGAGAGTTTTGGCTTTACATAGATGTAAGATTGGTAATTTAGATGTGAAAGATTTGAAATTGGGTGAGTGGAGATATCTAAGTAAGAAAGAGGTGGAAAATTTCTGATTAAGATTGTTTCTTTTTCCATTTGGACCGTATCATTTCGCGAAAAGAAACGATCTTAATATGAAAAATATAGACAACCACATAAAAAAGTGATAAAATATACGCATAACTTAAAAAGAAGGAGGAGTTATAAAATGGTAGAAGATAACCAAATAAAAGCACAAGTATCGCCATTTGCAATTAGAAAAGGCGAAATCAAAACATTTGATGGTCAAGATGGATATGTATCAATGAATCAAGTAGTTCATAAAATAAATATAGGGCATATCACAGACATTCATTTTGCAATACTATATTTAGTAAATGAATTTGAATTTATTACATCAAGACAACTAATGCAAATGCTTCAAATCAAAGGATATGAAGTAAAATCACAAGACAAATTAAATAATAAATTAGAGGGGCTTGTAAAATCTAAAATTTTGACAAGATATTATTTTACATCAGATGAAGGAAAGGGAATATACAGAATATATTGCCTAGAAAAGATGGGAAAATATCTGTTAGATACAAGAGATGATGTAGAATGCAAATGGCAACCATCAGATAATACAAAGCCAGTTGCTATGATAAAGAAAAGATTAGCAGGAAATCAAGTATTAATAGCATATTTGAAAAAAGTTAAAGTATTTGATTCTTATACCGTAAAACCTGCATTAACTGCAAAAACAATGGGAAAAGTATTTAAACCAAGTGGAGGACAAGTAACACTTACAAAATCTGGAAAATCTATTCAGTTCTTATTTGAAGTTGTAAGAAGAGAAAATGATTGGCAGAAAAAAGTTGTTGATAAAATGAAATTCTACCAAGATTTTTATGACAACTTTGTTCCATTAGATTCTGGATTTAAATCTTTACCACAGCTAATAATTGTATGTGAAGATGATAGACATATGGCAGAAGTATTTAGAGAGCTTGTTACACATAATGTTGAATTTAATAAAATTAACTTATACTATACAACAGACTTAAAGCAAAATAGTGAATCACTAGAAAGTACTTTAACAGAATTTAAACTTGACCCTGAAACAAATAAATATAAAGCACAAAATGTTGAATTAAAATTATTAAATTAATGATAAATTTTAGTAAAAGTGAATAATTTTTATATTCACTTTTACTAAAAATACCAGTAGAATGGTTTAAATAATGGACTTTCAAAAAAAACAATAAAAAAATCAAAAAAAAATCAAAAAATGTCTTGACAATCGATGAAAAACATAGTATACTAGTCGATGTCAAAAGGAAATGGTCGTTTAGCTCAGCTGGGAGAGCATCTGCCTTACAAGCA
>CAKPNI010000052.1 GCA_934168355.1 uncultured Clostridia bacterium | reverse complement strand
ATGGAAAAGTACCAATTAATAAATGTTTTAATGACTTATTTGGTATAAGAATAATTTGTAATACTGATATATCGTTTGATGAAATTTTTAAATTGATAGATACTAAATATAATAATTTAAAGTGTATAGATTCTTCCAAAAAAGAATACAAAGCAACACATGTATACTTTAAAAAAGATAATTATAGTTTTCAATGGGAATTACAAATATGGAACAAAAAAGATGAGAATAATAATATAAAATCTCATGAAAAATACAAACAAGATTATGTAAAATGGGAAAATGAAAATAAAGAAAAAAAGGGGGGAAAACAATGGTAACACATTTTATATTCATGAGCAGTTCATATTCATTAGGAAAAAGAATAGCAATGGATTATATAGTTGATGATGAAGATATACAAGAAGATTTAAAAAGATATTTAAAAAGAATTACAGAAGAATGTGGTAAAGATGTATCTATTTCAACACATATGATACAGGCAGAAGATAGAACATGGGAATCTGTATGTAGTTCAGATTACTTCTTTAAAGATGTTGAAGTTATTAGTAGTCTAGATAAATTCATAAAATTAATAAAAAAAGACAGAAAATTAGAAGGGATAGATATTGCAAAATATATATTATCAAAAATAGAATGCACACAATTAAAATTACAAAAATTAGTATATTTATGCTTTGCGGATTATTTATGTGAAACTGGAAAAGAACTATTTACAGACACAATATATGCATTTAAATATGGACCAGTAGTAGATACTGTATATAAAAGATATAAAAAATATGGCTATAAACCAATAGATGAAGAAAGAGGAGGCATAAGTTCAACAGTTTCAGAAATGCCAGCTAAAAGTAGAATATTGTTTGCAGAAGATGGAACTGGAAAGATAATAAGTATAGATGTCACACTAAAAAAATATGGGCAATTAACAGCAAGACAGTTAGTAGATTTAACTCATAGAGAAAGTACACCTTGGACAATGACAAAGAAAAGTAGTTGGATATCATTTTCAGAAATAAAACCAGAAACTATAACAAAATACCACAAATTTGAGGAAATATATTGACAACACAAAAAAATAATGTAAACTACTAATACTGGAAATGAGATAATTAAATATAAAAAATCAAAAGTTGGAACCAAGGGGGGAATCTCTTTAGTTTCAACTTTTATTTATATGCTGGAAATAAAAAATGAAATGTGGTTCAAATATAAATTAAAGAAGGAATTTGTAAATGATTGATTTACATGTACATACCACAAATTCAGATGGTAGACTAAAAGTAGAGGAAATTTTAGAAAGGGGGAATCAACAAAGAATAACAACAATATCATTTTGTGACCATAATGTTGTTCGGAGCATATGACGAAATTGAAAGCAAGAAAATAAATACTTATAGAATAAAAATTATAACAGGAATAGAATTTGATTTTGTATATGAACATAAAGATTTTCATATGTTAGGATATAATTTTAATTGGAAAGAAATAAACAAAAGCAATTTGATTAACAAAAAACAGATGAAGAAATTATGAATTACGAAAGAGAAAAATTTAAAAATAAGTGGAGGAAGCGATTTCCATAGAGATGAAAAACAAAAGCTTGGATATGGTGTAGAGGGAACGGTTCCGATAACAGAAGAGTATTTGTTAAAAAATGTGATGAATAAAACAAAAATGTGATAAATTAATCAAAAAAAATTGCAAAAACGTGATAAAATTAATAAAAAACTTTGCAAAAATGTGAATCTTGAAATTAGATGGAAAAATTTTGAATGTTCCATTATATTTAATTGAATATATACAAAAATTTATTTGAAATTAATTAAATCCGAAAGTACAAAAAAGTATTTTCGGGTTTAATTTTTTCAAAAAATAAGCAAAACCACCAAAAAAAGAGAAAAACCACCAAAAAAAACTAAAATCAAAATTGAACAAAAACAAAAAATGATATATAATTCACTCTCAAAGGAGCGAGAAAATGCAAACAACAAAACAAATAAAAACCGTATTTAGTGACTATCAAACAGAAAACGTAATAAATCAAGCCAAAATACTAGAATTAAACTTCATAAAAAAAGCAAACGTACTAGAAATAGACCTAGAAAGTGAAAATTACCTAGAAATAAAAGAATTATGGTATTTTGAAAAATTCCTAAAAGAAAGATTTCAATTTTCAAATATAGACATCAAAATAAAATACACCGAAAAAGTAACAATAAAACCAATAGAAAAAGAATGGGAAAACCTAATATGTTACATGGTGCATAAATATCCACTAATGAGGCCAATGATACTACTAAAAAGCACAATAGAAGTAAAAAATAACAAAATAACGGTAAACATGAAAATCAAAGGAGCAGACTTTCTAAGAGCAAGAAAACTAGACAGAGAGCTAGAAAGAGTAATAAAAAATTTATTTGGATATAATTACAAAATAGAATTTGTAGAAAACATAAACGAAGAAGACGAAAAAGCACTAGAACAAAAAAGAGAACAAAGCAAAAAAATAGCAATACAAAAAGCCCTAGAGCACATGGCAATAGGAGAAAAAATAGCAGAAGAAATGGCAAACAAAAAGCACGAAAACAAAAGCCAAAAAGACAATGCAAAAGCCAACCACCAAGACATACCACAAACAGACATTCCACCAATTCCACCTCCACCAGATATGCCACCTGTTTTCGAAGAGTCAGAAGAAGAGACACCATTAATATGTGGAAGAAATCCAAACCTAAGAACAAACATAATAAAAGTGGTAGACATTTCGCCAGACGATGATATGGCAGCAATAAGCGGAGAAATATTAGGAGGAAGCATAGAAGAAAAAGAACTAAAAAGTGGTAAATTCCTAATTTCATTTAATGTCTATGATGGAACAAGTACAATAACATGTAAAGTATTTGCAAAGCCAGAAGAAAAGCAAAAAATAGTAACAAGACTATCATCAGCAAAAGGAGTAAAATTAGAGGGAAAATCAGGAATAAGTAATTTCACACACGAAATGGAAATTTTAGCAAATGTCGTAATAGAAACAGAGGGAATAAAAAGGCAAATACGTCAAGATTTAGCCGAAATAAAAAGAGTAGAACTACATATGCACACACAAATGAGTTCTATGGATGCAATGACATCAGCAACAGACCTAATAAAAAGGGCAATGAAATGGGGATGGAAAAGCCTAGCAATAACAGACCATGGAGTTGTACAAGCATTTCCAGAGGCACATAAATTATTAGGATTAGATAACCCAGACATGAAAATAATATATGGAGTAGAAGCCTATTTAGTACCAGACGGTTCACCTGTTGTGGTAAATGATAAAGGACAAAGTATGGATACAACATATTGCGTACTTGACTTAGAAACAACAGGACTTTCAGCCAAAACAGAAAAAATAACAGAAATAGGAATAATGAAAATAAAAGACGGAGAAGTTCTAGAAGAATTTTGTGAATTTGTAAACCCCGAAAAGCATATACCAGAAAGGGTTCAGGAAATAACAAAAATTACAGATGATATGGTAAAAGATGCACCAACAATAGAAGAGATGTTCCCAAAAGTTTTAGAATTTATAAAAGGAACTGTGCTAGTTGCACATAATGCCACATTTGATATAGGATTTCTAAAAACCATAGCAAAAGACTTAGGATATGAATTTGACTATACATATGTAGATACATTGCCACTAGCTAGAAAGCTATATCCAGAGCTAAAAAAACATAAATTAGGAAAAATTGCAGAACATTTAAAAATAAAAGTAGAAGTAGCCCACCGTGCATTAGATGATGTTGACACAACAGTTAAAGTTTTAAGAGAAATGATGAAAACGTTAAAGGAAAGAGGGGCTAAAACTGTTGGAGATATAGCTGCTAAATGCGAAGATGAAAAAGCCAAAGCAGAAGAATATAAAAGACTACAACCATATCACGCAATAATACTTGCCAAAAACTATGTAGGACTAAGAAATCTATATAAACTAGTTTCAATTTCACATCTAAAATACTTTTACAAAAAGCCAAGAATATTAAAAAGTATATATAAACAATATTCAGAAGGACTAATACTAGGAAGTGCCTGTGAAGCAGGAGAACTATATCAAGCAATAGAACTTGGAAGGTCAGATGAAGAAATTGAAGAAATTGCAAATGATTATGATTACCTAGAAATTCAACCAATTGGAAATAATGAATTCTTAGTAAGAAATGGTGTAGTAAAAGATGATGAAGCTTTAAAAGACATAAATAGAAAAATTGTAGCACTAGGAGAAAAGCTTAATAAACTAGTTGTTGCAACATGTGACGTTCATTTTATGGATCCACAAGACGAAGTGTATCGTAGGATACTTGAAGCAGGTCAAGGATACAAAGATGCGGATAACCAAGCTCCACTATATTTAAGAACAACAAACGAAATGTTAGATGAATTCCAATACTTAGGAGAAGAAAAAGCATATGAAGTTGTAGTAACAAACACAAATAAAGTAGCAGATATGTGTGAACAAATAGCACCAATATCACAAGAAAAATGCCCACCACACATTCCGGGATGTGAGCAAACAATAAAAGATATAGCATATGATAAAGCACACAAATTATATGGAGATGTTTTGCCGGAACAGGTACAAACAAGACTAGACAAAGAGTTAGATTCAATAATAAAAAATGGATTCTCAGTTATGTACATAATTGCGCAAAAACTGGTATGGAAATCAAATGAAGATGGCTATATAGTTGGTTCAAGAGGTTCAGTACGGTTCGTCCTTTGTTGCAAATATGACAGGTATAACAGAGGTTAATTCGCTTCCACCCCACTATAGATGTCCTAAATGTAAATATGTAGATTTTACAGATTATGGCTATGGAAATGGATTTGACTTACCAGATAAAAAGTGTCCTAAATGTGGTTCAAGACTTGATAAAGACGGAATGGACATACCATTTGAAACATTCCTTGGATTTAATGGAGACAAAGAGCCAGATATAGACTTAAACTTCTCTGGAGAATATCAGGCAAAAGCACATAAATATACAGAAGTAATATTTGGAAAAGGAACAACATTTAAAGCTGGAACAGTTGGTACAGTAGCAGACAAAACAGCATTTGGATATGTAAAAAAATATTTCGAAGAAAGAAATATACCAGTAAGTCAAGCAGAGGCAACTAGGTTAGCAGCAGGATGTACAGGAATAAAAAGAACAACAGGACAGCATCCGGGTGGAATTATAGTTGTGCCAAAAGGAAGAGAGATATATGAATTTACACCTGTTCAGCACCCTGCAGATGACCCAAATTCAGATATTATAACAACACACTTTGATTATCACTCAATAGACCAAAACCTATTAAAACTAGATATACTAGGACACGATGACCCAACAGTTATAAGAATGTTACAAGATATAACAAAAGTTGACCCAACAAAAGTACCACTAGATGATAAAGCAACAATGTCACTATTTTGCTCAACAGAAAGTTTAGGAGTAACACCAGAGCAAATAAGGTCAAAAGTAGGGAGCTTTGGAGTTCCAGAATTTGGAACAAAATTCGTAAGAGGAATGCTAGTAGACACAAAACCTACAACATTTGATGAATTAATAAGAATATCAGGACTATCACATGGAACTGACGTATGGCTTAATAATGCAGCAACATTAATAGAAAATGGAACAGTAACCCTAAAAGAAGCTATATGTTGTCGTGATGATATAATGATATATCTAATAAAAAAAGGACTAGACCCTAATAAATCTTTCAAAATAATGGAAGCAGTGCGTAAAGGAAAAGTTGCAAAAGGAAAAGAGCCAAAATGGGAAGAATATAAAGCAATGATGAGAGAACATGATGTACCAGAATGGTATATAGAATCATGTGAAAAAATAAAATACATGTTCCCAAAAGCTCATGCAGCAGCATATGTAACAAATGCATTTAGAATTGCTTGGTTTAAAGTTCATATTCCAAAAGCATATTATTCAGCATTTTTCTCAATAAGGGCAGCAGACAACTTTGATGCAGCATCTATGATTTTAGGAAAAGACAAAGTAAAAAATAAAATGAAAGAAATTGATATGAAAGGAAATACAGCAACTAAAAAAGAACAAGATATGTATGCAGTTCTTGAACTTGTTTTAGAAATGTATGAAAGAGGAATAAAATTTTTACCAATTGATTTATATAAATCTCATTACAAGAATTTCTTGGTTGAAGATGATGGAATTAGACCACCATTTTCAAGTATTGCAGGATTTGGACCTATTGCTGCAAAATCTCTTTATGAGGCAGCAAAAAGTGGAGAAGAATTTATGTCAATAGATGAGGTAAGGTTAGCTGCAAAACTTGGGGATTCTACA
>CAKPNI010000051.1 GCA_934168355.1 uncultured Clostridia bacterium | reverse complement strand
TTATTCTTGGTTCTTTTACTTCACAGTAACTTCCGTGATATATTATTTGTTTTGACATATTTTTCCTCTCTTTCTTGCAAGTATATTTTAGCAAATTTTTTTTTGAAATACAAGTTCTTTGTAAAAAATGCAAGTTAACGACCATTTTTGGCACTCTTATGCATAAAATTGGTCGTTAACTCGTGTTTTATTGTCCTATCCATATCATCTTACTGACCAAAAATCGCAAAAGTCAAGCGACTTTTGTGATTTTTTTCACATTTTTCAAAGGACTTTTGTAATTTACTAAAATTATAACTATTATAAAATCTACTTCTTCAACACAAATTCATCAAAAAATTTACATTGCAAATTAAAGCTATTACAATGATTCGCATACCCTCTCCAAGAACTAATACAAGCTAAAACATAATCCAAATCAATTCTATTTTCCCTATACAACTTTTCAAATTTTTTTAATTTACGTCTCATTTTCTTCTTACTTTGAACTCTAAGTAACTTGTGCGTTTTCCAAATACGATAACCGCAAAAATTCACTCCTTGACTTGCTTTAAAATATGCTGTTTTTTGATTTAATTTTAAATGCAAATTTTCGTCTAAAAATATTGTAATTTTTTCTAAAATATTTTTTGCTTCATCTTTCGATTTTAATAACAAAACAAAATCATCCATATACCTTTCCACATATTTTATCTTTAATTTCTCTTTTAAATATTTATCCAATTCATTCATGTATATATTGGCATAAAATTGTGATGTATAATTTCCAATCGGTATTGAAATTCCCGCTTCATTTTCAGTATATAATATCTTTTTAGTAAACTCTAAAAATTCTCTATCTTTTATTTTTCTTTCAATAATTTTATACAATATTTCACAATCTATATTAAAGAAAAATTTGCTTATATCACATTTTAAAACCCAAGTTTCCTCATATTCTTTATCAGCTTTTCTTAGATATTTTTGCATTTGATTGGCGGCCTTGTGTGTTCCTTTATTTTCTATGCATGCAAAAGAATCTGATACAAAGCTTACCGCAAAATATGGCTTTAAGAAATTTTCCACATACCAAGTTTGAACAACTCTATCTCTATATTTCAAAGTTTTTATTATTCTTTCTTTTGGTTCATAAATTTTGAATTCAAAATATTTTGAAAATTTGTATGTTCCATTCAAAAGTTCTTTTTCAATTTGAATTATGTTGCTTTCCATATCCATTTCAAATTCTATAACTTGCTTCTTGAATCTTTTTCCTTTTTTTGTTTTATTATGTGCTTCTAATAATTTTCTAAATGTTATTGCTGGTATAAAAATATCGTTTACTCTCTTAGGCATGACTTTATCTATCCTCCTATTATTTTTCCTATTTCATCTAGTCTTTTTGACCATTCAAAATAATTATTGTGGCTTATATATTTATTTTTATATGAAAATCTTACAAAGAACTTCTGGGTTGAAATTTCTGCATCTATTTTGTTTATCGCATTTAATCTTACATTTTTATTTGCTATTTTATTTGCATATAAAATAAGTCTTAATGTTTCAAACATACTTTTTCTTATTTCACTTGTTAAAGCATATTTTTCTACTTTTGGATATTTTATCAAAAGATTATATCCATATTCTACTAAATCTATATATTTTTGGTATATTATAAGTTCACTTTCTGTTTCTTTGGGCTTGTACATAATTGTCTCCTTTCTTTTTTGGCATAAAGAAAAAGCACTCTCTTTCACAAGAATTTCTTGTTACTAGAACGTGCTTTTATATTTATATTTTTACCGATTTTACGGAAGGAATAAAACTTGTATGGCATATATACTCTATATAAATCCTTAAACTTACATATCTGACAAATTTATGCCATATTACGCATACCGGACGGAAACTGTTGTTGGAGTTGCTATCACCATTGTTGTTGTTGAAGTTGAACAAACCTGCATTGGAACCATTATTATAGTTGCCTCCACGTTTGAAAACAGGGTTGTTCGAATTCACAAAGTTCGAATAATTCAGTTTTATCCCTATATAATTTTCCCTTTTTACGCTAGCCTAAAGGCTTGCATAAAATATCGTAATTGCTAATTTTTTCTCCTATATTCCTCTGGCTTTATCTGTTTATATGCAGTTCACTTTTCAGATATCACATTACTTTACTACGCAGACCGGACGGAAACTGAAGTTGGGGACGCTATCACCATTGTAGTTGCTGAAGCAGAACAAACCTGCATCGGAACCACTACCACATTCGCCTCCACGTATGAAAACAGGGTAGCCCGAACTCACAAAGTGCGAATTATCTGAAAACCAAGAATTTGAACTAGAGCTACTAGAAGAAGTTTCAAATACTGCATCTCCAAATTTTGCTGAACTATAACTATCATATACATCTATATATTTACTCATATAGGCAGAATCTGAAGTTAATTTACCAGTATATCCTGTAGGACAAGCTGCAACATATTCCCAAGAGCCACCACTCATATCATATATTCCATAAACATTTTTAGTTGTACTTGCAGTTACTCCTTTTGTAGTATTATATTGGTCTATTACACTTATTGTAGAAGCTGTTTCACCACTTCCTACACCTGTTTTAAAACTACTATTTGTATTTATACAAATTTCTTTTCCATTTAATCCATATTTACTATGAGAAAGATAAGCTACTGCTCCCCATTCCACATTTTTCGTCATATGTGTATCTACATTACTTACATTATTAAAATATGTGCTATATTTATCTTTACTTATTAGATTTAAACAAGTTGTAAAAATACTTGCTGAATTCATGCCTCTCCAACTTGCTACATTAGGTTTTATCTGTACTGAACCGTTATTATCACTTGCCTCAAATTTAGCAAACCAAAAGCCTTCTATACTTTCTGTTCCTAATGTAAAAGCTGGTTCTAAAACCCATTTGCCTTGAGGGACTGTTCCATCAGCATTAATTGCAGTTACTACATCACCTTTAATACTACTATCTAAAAATTCATTTGTTGTTCCCTTCAAAAATGCTATATCTATAGTTCCTCCTTTACTTTTGTCTTTTGCATCATTATATGTTATTTTATAAGCATATCTTGGTATCCATACCCACATACTTCCATCTTTTGTCATTGCATTTGCCCATTTGCTTCCTGCAGTTAAATCTGAATCTGTGCTATATTTTATTGCTGTCATTCCATTTGCAAGTTTTGGTGCATTTACTTGGGCTTTATTTCCTAAGTTATCTTTATATGCATACCAATCATCATTATTATTGCTACTATCAGCAGTTGTCCAATTTGCTTCAATATTTGCTACTTTTATTTTTCCGCTTACCTGTATTTCTGGGCTTGATGATGCATTTTTTCCTTTTTTATCTGTTGCTACTATTTCTACTACATAATTTCCATTTTCTGTTATTTCTACACTTGCAGTTCCTTTTGATAAATCTATTGTTGCTCCTGTTATTTCTGTTCCACTTGATTTTTTTATTTTTATACTTGTTACTGTTAGTTCACTTATATTTGTTATTGCTACATTTAATTTTGCACTTTCTGGTAAATTACCACTTGTTATTTCTGTTCCATCTGTATTTGTTACTGTATAGCTTATTTGTGGTGTTGTACCTGCCTCTGTTATATTTCCTGTTTGGTCTATTTGGTATGATGAATTTCCTATTGTTACTGTTACCGGAAATGTTGTTCCTGTTACTCGTCCACCTTGACTTTCTACTTCTGTCTTTAGTTGGTTAAGGTCTACTAATCCATCTGTTCCAATTGATGACATTACTGCAAACTTTACTAGTTCCTCTGTTTGTGCATTTTCTGTTTTTTCTTTTGCCTCACTTGCTCTATTTAATATGCCATTCTGGCCAGTTAGCATATTTATGCTTACACCTGCTAATATTAAAAGTACGATTATTGTGACCACTAGTGCTATCAGGGTTATTCCTTTGTTTCTCTTGCATTCTATTTTTGAATTCATTTTTCTTCCTCCTTTGAATTTTTTCGCATTTTTTCTTGCATCTTTTTTGATTCTACCACATCATCAATTTATGTTCAACACTTTTAGTTGAATTTTATAAACTGTAATATTTTTGTAATATTCAATATTTTAATATTAGTTTTTATTTGGTATTTTAAATCACTTTTACTAATTAATATTTACTAATTTACTTTTATTTATAACAAAAAAGTTAAAGAATAATTTGCATATAATTATTCTTTAACTCTTTTTTCTAAATCTCTTCCACATAGATCTCATTTGTTGCAACTACTATTGTATATTTTCTTAAGCCTTCAATATCTTTTATATCGTCAAACTCGCTATATCTTTCTATTTGTTCTCTAGCCTCTCTTTGCTTGTCTTCTAACTTTGCTGTTTCTCCTTTTTTTAAGTACTTAAACTCTACCATTATAGCCTTATATCCTTTTGTTCTATCTCTTGGTACAAGAAGTATATCTGGATAATTCCTGTTTACTTCCATTTCTGATTTTGTAGAATACGAATTTATATTCATTGCTATACAGTAAAATATTAATTTAATATACTTTTCATCAAATTTAATTAAATCACGATTTGATAAATTATTTAAATATATTCTTAGTATTACTTATTCCATATGGCATTTTTAAATACATAGCTACACTCTCCTCTCTTCTTGCTTTTTATATTTTACTAGAAAAAAAAAGAAAATAGCAACCAATTTTGCTATTTTCTCCAAATTATATTCTATTCCAAGAATCCCTTATAATGTCTCATAACTAACTGAGATTCCAATTGTTGGATTGATTCAATTGCAACACCAACAACAATTAAAAGTGCAGTACCACCAAATGTTATATCTAAAGATGTAAATCTAAGTAGCATTGGTAAAATAGCGATAACAGCTAAATAAAATCCACCAAATAATGTTATTTTAGAAATTACATTAGATAAATAATCAGTTGTAGGTTTTCCCGCTCTAATTCCCGGTATAAAACCACCATTTTTCTTAATATTTGCTGATATTTCAGCTGGGTTTGTCATTGCATATGTCCAGAAGAATGTAAATCCTACGATTAGTAATAAATAAACTAACGCATTTGCTATAGTATATCCCCATCCAACACTAGATGATGATGTAGCCATAGAGAATTTATATAATGTTGCCCAAAATCCGGTAGATGTAGCAACATCTGTCTTAAATATTTGTATTATCATTGCAGGGAATGTCAAGAATGATGATGCAAATATTATAGGCATAACTCCTGCCATTGCAAGTTTAAGTGGTATATTTGTATTTTGTGCACCAACCATTTTTCTTCCAACAACTCTCTTTGAGTATTGTACAGGTACTCTACGTTCTGCTTGTTGCATATATACAACAGCTGTAACTAATACAAGAGCTCCAATTACAATTCCAATTGCTGTTAAAAATCCTGTTGTGCTAAAACCATCTGTTGTTATAATTAAATTATACATTGTAACTAATACAGATGGTAATCTAGAGATAATACCAATAAAGATTATTAAAGAAATTCCATTTCCAATACCTTTATTTGTTATTTGTTCTCCTAACCACATAAGTAATGATGTACCAGCAATGAAGCCAGCAACTATCATTGCTCCTGTAAGGAAGCTAGAGTTTACAAAAACTCCATAAGATTTATAAGATAAATATACACCTATTGCTTCTATAAAAGCTAAGAATATTGTTAATATTTTTGTATATTTATTTATTTTTTGTTTTCCATCTTCTCCACCTTCTTTAGTTAATCTTTCTAGAGATGGTATAACCATTCCTAAAAGTTGAATAACTATTGTAGATGTGATGTAAGGTGTTATGCTCATTGCAAATATTGAAAATTTAGAAAAAGCACCACCTGAAATCAAATTTATCATACCAGCTAAACTAGATGAACTATCATTCATTAAATTATTTAATGCTGATATATCAACACCTGGAACTGTGATGTAGCAACCTAATCTGAAAAGAACTATTAATAATAATGTATACCAAAGCTTCTTTCTTATATCAGGTGTTTTTAGTGCGTTTTTTATTGTTTTAAACAAATTAGATCACCTCTGTCTTTCCGCCTAAAGCTTCGATATTTTCTTTTGCTTTTGCTGTGAATTTAACAGCTTTTACATTTAATTTCTTTTCTAATTTACCAGTTGCTAAAACAACTATTCCATCTTGGATTTTTCCAATTATTCCTTCAGCTAGTAATGTTTCAGCTGTAACATCTGTTGCTTGTGATTTGTTAAGCATTGTTAATGTTACTTCTGTGTAATTTTTAGCATGAATATTTGTAAATCCTCTTTTTGGTAATCTTCTATATAATGGTGTTTGACCACCTTCAAAACCACGTCTAACTCCTCCGCCAGATCTTGCTTTTTGACCTTTTTGACCTCTACCTGAAGTTTTTCCTAGTCCTGAACCGATTCCTCTTCCTACTCTTTTAGATTTTACTCTTTTCATAGCTGGCTTTAATTCTTCGATTTCCATTTTCGCACCTCCT
>CAKPNI010000050.1 GCA_934168355.1 uncultured Clostridia bacterium | reverse complement strand
TATTGTAGCAACAATTGTGGAAATAAATTATATGAAGGATTTTCAAAATGGAATAATTCAAATGTTAAATAGTAAATAAAGGAGAAATATGAAACCAAAAGTAATTGTAATCGTAGGCCCAACAGCCTCTGGAAAAACATCATTATCAATAGAACTTGCAAAAAAAATAAATGGAGAAATAGTATCATGTGATTCAATGCAAATATATAAAGACATGGACATAGGTTCAGCAAAGCCAACAAAGGAAGAAATGCAAGGAATTAAACATTATATAGTTGATGAAGTTTTACCAACAGAAAGATTTAGTGTGGCAAGATACAAACAAGAAGCAGAATGGGCGATAGAAGAAATTTTGCAAAAAGGAAAAACACCAATAGTGGTTGGAGGAACAGGGCTTTATGCAAATAGTTTAATATATGGAATAGAATATGACGACATAAAGCTAGATGAAAAATATAGAGAAGAATTGATGAAAATTGCAGAAACCCAAGAAGGCTTAGAAAAACTATATGAAGAAGCAAGAAAAATAGATGAAAAAGCCATGGCAAAAATAAGTTCAAATGACAAAAAAAGAATAATAAGAATATTGGAAATTTACAAAGCAACTGGAAAAAATAAGACAGAGCAAGAAATTCAGTCAAGAAAAAATGAAGTGAAATATGATTATAGGGTATTTGGAATAAATATAGAAAGACCAATATTATACGAAAGAATAAATAAAAGAGTGGATATAATGCTAGAACAAGGGCTAATAGATGAAGTAAAAAAACTAATAAAAAAATATCCTGAATTTCCAACAGCAATGCAGGCAATAGGATATAAAGAAATAGTCCAATATTTAAACAATGAATTAACAAAAGAAGAAGCAATAGAAAAAATAAAACAAGAAACAAGAAAATATGCCAAAAGGCAAATAACGTGGTTCAAAAGAATAGAAAACTTAAAATGGTTAGACGGATTAGAAGAAACACAAAATAATATAAACATTATTTTGGAGGGAATAAATTGAGTAAAATTATAAGATTTGAAGATTTAAAAAATAAAAAATTTGAAAAAAGACATATAATATACTTAATATTTGCAGTTATTATGATATACATTTTTTATTCGATTTTCTTGCTTGTAAGAAAACCAAGTGATACTGTAACAATAAGTAGTGGTGTGCTTACTTTAGAAGAATCTGCAACAGGGTATATAATAAGAAACGAGAAAGTATTAAAAGGAAACAATTACAAAAATGGTATAACACCAATTGTATCAGAGGGAGAAAGAGCAGCTAAAGGGCAGACGATTTTTAGGTATAGTAGTAATCAAGAAGATGAAATAAAATCAAAAATAGAAGAAGTAAATTTAAAGTTACAAGATGCGCTTACAAAACAATCTAAACAAACATTGCCAGTTACAACAGATATTAGAAATTTGGAAAAACAAATAGATGAAAAAACGCAAGAATTAAAGGATTTGACAGATATACATACTATAACAGAATACAAAAAAGAGATAGAAGAAATTGCAAGCAAAAAGGCAAAAATTGCGGGAACACTAAGTCAAAGTGGAGCATACATACAAGAACTTACAAAACAAAAAGAACAATATGAGGCACAATTAATATCAGACTCAGAGTATATAACTGCACCAGAATCAGGGGTTGTATCATATAGAGTTGATGGGCTAGAAGATGTATTATCAATTAGTGATTTAAGCAATTTGACAGAAGAAAAACTAGAAAATTTAGGATTAAAAACAGGAAAAATAGTATCAACCTCACAAGAAGCACGGAAAAATCATAAATAATTTTGATTGTTCATTAGCAACAGTATTAAACAGTGATGCAGCAAAAAATGTGAAAGTAGGAGATAAAGTAACAATAACATTATCTAGTGGAAACGAAATAAATTCAGAAGTAACATATGTTGCAAAGCAGGACAATGACAAGGTTTTGATAGTATTTGATTTAAAAACATTAACAGACGAATTAACACAATATAGAAAAATATCATTTAATATAACTTGGTGGAGCTACTCGGGACTCAAAGTACCAAATTCGGCTATACTAGAAGATGAACAGGGATTAAAATATGTTATAAGGAAAAAAGCAGGAGTAGAACAAAAGGTAATAGTAAAAGTATTAAAGAAAAATGATAAATATTCTGTTGTAGATACTTATGATAATAGTGAACTTGAATCACTTGGCATAGATGCAAAAAGTTATAGTAAGATATCACAATATGATAATATATTATTATATCCAGAAAACAAGTAGAAATATTACAAAAATATTACAGAAATATTAAATTAATATTACATTTTCTGGAAACTATTGACTTTTTACAAAAAATGTAAGATACTAAAAACATATTGAATAAAAAGAAAGCGAAAACCGTTTTAGGAGGAGATAAAATGTCAAGTGCAATAATGAGCAAAGTTTGGAATTTATTTGGAATGGACCAAGCTGAAGATGAAGAAGAAAATGATGATGTATATGAATACGATTATGATGAAGAACCAGAAGAAGAAAAGAAAAGTTTTATAAAGAAAAATAATAAGGTAGTTGCAATGCCACAAAGCCAATCAATAAGAATGGTAATTTCACAACCAACAAGCTTTGAACAATCAGAAGAAATATGTGGATTTTTAAAAGAAAAAAAATCAGTAATAGTAAATTTAGAATATGTAAACAAAGATGTTGCAAGAAGAATAGTTGACTTTATAAGTGGAGGAGTATATGCATTAGATGCACACATTCAAAAAGTATCTAATTCAATATTCTTAATAGCACCTATAAACTATGAAATAACAAACGAAATGGCAAGGGAAGAAATTAAGAATAAATTATCAGTTTCTTGGTTAAATAAAAATAGTATTAACTAAAAGAGGAGGGACTAAACAATGCTTACACCACTAGACATTGAAAATAAAAAATTTTCAAAACAAATTATGAATGGATATAATGTAGAGGAAGTAGACGATTTTTTAGATGAAATAGGAGTTGACTTTGCAAAAAAGCAAAAAGAAGTAAATGAGGCATCTAAAAAAATAGAAGAATTAAATGCAAGTCTAGAACATTATAAAAACATAGAGTCTACACTTCAAAATACTTTACTTATGGCTCAATCTACAGCTGAAGAAGTAAAAAATATTGCTAAACAAAAAGCTGACCAGATTGTAACTGATGCAAAGGCTTCTTCTCAAAAAGAGGTGGATTTTATCCAAAATCAGATTTTGATGAAGAAAAAAGAATTAGAAGATGTTCAAAAACAATTTGATATTTATAAAGCCAAGATGGAATCACTTTTGATTTCACAATTGGAATTAATTAAAGAAATTAATAAAAATGATAATGAGACAGTTTAGAAAATGAGAGAAAATAGCAAATGTATTGCTATTTTCTTTTTTGGGTTGAAGAAAATTTTAAATGTTACAAAAATATTACATTTTTTTTTAATGTTGAATTAAAGCAACTATGATGATATAATAAAAATAGTTGAAAAATAAATTTTAAGGAGGAAGAAAATGTTAAAAGAAACATTAAGAAAAAACAAGGGAATAACATTAATAGCGTTAGTAGTAACAATAATTATACTTTTGATATTAGCGGGGATATCAATTTCAATGTTAACAGGAGAAAATGGAATAATAACAAGAACTCAAGAAGCAAAAGAAAAAATGAAAAAATCGCAAGCAGAAGAACTAACCTCACTAGGCAAACTAGAAGAAGAAATGTTAAAGCAACAAGACGATGGTTTTGATACAACCAAAGGAGTAAATCGTCCAGAATTATTAACAGGAATGACAAGAATAATGTATGAAGAACCAACCTCAGATAAAGACGGGAACAATTTAGCAAATGGAAAAACAATAAAAAATGGAGAAACAGGATGGTCAGACAATTGGTATGATTATAAAAGCCAAAAATGGGCAAATACAATGACACAAGATGGAAGTATGTGGGTATGGATACCAAGATACGCATATAAAATAAATTCAGACAAATCAATGGAAGTTAAATTTTTAGTAGGAACAACAAATCAATGGTATAATACAGAAACAAAACAAAAAGAAGACTTGCCAGAAGGATATAAAGTTCATCCATGTTTTCAAAATGGAAAAAATACTGGATACAAAAATGGAGAATGGGATTCAGAATTAAGAGGAATATGGGTATCAAAGTTTGAGGCGGGATTACCAGATGAAAGTTCGGCACCAAAGACAACATCAGTAGCAAAGATGAGTAATAGTTATTATCCTGTATTTCAAGGGCAGAAAATCTCATATAATTATGTAGATACATCTATGTGCTATTCATTGTCAAAATCTTTAATAGAAGCAGGAAATCCATATGGATTGTCAAGTGATGCAGATAGTCATTTAATAAAAAATAGTGAATGGGGAGCAGTAGCATATTTGTCATATAGTAAATATGGAAAAACAGGAGGAACATATAATACAACAAAAGAAGTTAAAATAAATAATGCAACCTATTCAGATTATAATAAAGAAAGTACCATAAATTCTGTAAGAAAAAATGGAGCATATGCAATAACAGGATATACTGCAAATGTAGCAAATGCTTCACAAAATACATTAACTGCAAAAGAACTAAAAGATACAGTAACAGGTTCTAATGGAATATCTCATGCATGGTATACATTTAAAGGAACAGAGGGAAGCACAACAGGAAATATCTATGGAATATATGATATGAGTGGAGGACTAGCAGAATATACAGCAAGTTATATAAAAATGGCAAGCAATGAAACTCTATTAGGTTATCTAAGAAATTGGGGATATGCATTTGTATTTAAGGATATGGATAAAAATGAATTTGCGGGAAACACAAAATATTTTACAGAATATCCTGAATATGAAAAAGAAGGACTAAAAACAGCATTAGAAACTTTAGGAAGATATGGAAACGGATATTCAGAAACATGGGGATGGTTTGGAGATTGGACAAACAATGATGCCTCAGGTCCGTTCACCACTCGTGGTGCGCATTGGTACAATACGTCGGAAGCGGGTGTGTTCGCTTTTGACGACGATTATGGCTACGGCTACGGCAGCTACAGCATCCTACGGTTTCCGCTCGGTGCTTGTTGCGGAGTAGCATTCTGATACACGAAGAAACATCAAGGTTTTCGGTAAAATTTAACCTTTAAAATTCGTTTTACATACTGGTCAAGTTCGTTCAAATGTGTATTTGCAAAAAATTGACTTGTATAATTCCCAATAGGAATTCCAATCGGATCAATAATATCTCTTCCGTCAAAAATAAGTTGATGTGTAGAACTTTTCAAATAAGGGGCTTGAATATATTTGCTCATAATATGATATAAAATATGTGGGTCAATAGTGAAAAAAATTTTCTAATATCACATTTTAATACCCAAAAATCACCATAATTTCTTTTAAAAATCTGCATTTGATGTTGAATATAATCATTAGCCTTGTGAGTTCCTCTATTAGAAATACAAGCAAAAGTGAAATTAATAAATTTCGGAACAATAAAAGGTTTTATAAATTCTTCAACATACCACTGGTGAACAATTCTATCTCTATAAATATTGAAAAAATATATAAATATGAAAAAAGCTCTTGTCAAACTAAATAAAATAGTATAGAATACTATCATAAAATAAAAAAGAGGTATAAAAATGCAAAAGATAATAAACGCTGAAACCCTTGCGGGAGTACACACACACACACACACACACACACGGGTAATTCTACAAAAAATAAAATAAATAAAAGAAGCAAGCAAAATAAACCTATAAAGCAATAGGTCTGTTTGGCTTGCTTTTGGCGTTTATAATTTGCATGAAATACTGAAAAAGGAAAAGGAGGAAAAGAAATGAATTTAGAACAAAAATTCAAAAGAAACAAAGGAATAACATTAATAGCGTTAGTAGTAACAATTATTGTTTTGTTAATTTTAGCACGGAATAAGTATTAACATGCTAACAGGGCAAAACGGAATACTAAACAGGGCGTCAGAGGCAAAAGACAAAACAGGAATATCACAAGAAGAGGAAAGTGTAAAACTTTCGATATCAGATGCATTAACACAGGGATTGGGTTCAATTACAACAGAAAATTTACAAACTGCTTTAACAAATAATGGCTTAAAAGGACATTTAACTGGGAATGGACCTTGGGTTTATACTGGAGATTACAAAAAATATAATATCGAAAAAAATGGAAGTGTAACAAGTAGTAGTAAAGGAAATAGCAGTCAATCAAGCAACAAAATAATAAAAGTAATGGGAAATTATGGGCTTACACAAGAAGGAAAACTTGTTGAAGTTGACTATAGTAACCTAAAAGAAGATGAATGGAATGAAATTGAACTAAAAAGCGAAGTAAGTGGAATAAGTGGTATAAAGAAAAGTTATGGTGAAAATGGAACATATTTTGTTATAGATGGCAATGGAGATGCATATGCTTGGGGAAGTAATGGCCGTCGGAGAACTAGGCATAGGAAGCGATGATTATGGAAAAGATGCACCAACAAAAATTAATAATATATCAAATATAGAAGATATATATGTGAGTGATACTTCAATATATGCTATAACTCAAGATGGAAGTTTGTATGCATGGGGAGATAATTATTTTGGACAATTAGGAATAGGTAATATAGAAACTGAATATCAAACGTTGCCAACTAAAATAGAAAATTTAAATAATGTTGATAAAATATATTATTATAACGGTTCATGCTGTGCTAAAACAAAAACAGGAGAAGTATATGCATGTGGAAATAATTATTATGGACAATTAGGAATAGGTAATACAGAAAATCAAAGTTCACCTATAAAGGTAAATGGTATAACAAATGTCGAAGAAATATATACAAATGGATTTAGTACATTTGCCAAAACAAATACAGGGGAAGTATATGCATGGGGAAGGAATTATTATGGACAATTAGGAATAGGTAATACAGAAAATCAAAGTTCACCTATAAAGGTAAATGGTATAACAAATGT
>CAKPNI010000049.1 GCA_934168355.1 uncultured Clostridia bacterium | reverse complement strand
TTTGATGGAATAAGATATGGATATAGAACTCCAGAATATTCTAATTTAAAAGAAATCTACAAAAAATCTAGAAGCGAAGGATTTGGACCAGAGGTTAAAAGAAGAATCATACTTGGAACTTATGTGTTATCATCAGGTTATTATGATGCATATTACAAAAAAGCTCAACAAGTTCGTACTCTTGTTTCAAATGAATTCAGCAAGGCTTTTGATAAATATGATGTAATTTTAACTCCAACTTCACCTGTTACAGCTTTCAATATTGGAGAAAAATCAAATAATCCATTAGAAATGTATTTAGCAGATATTTGTACAGTATCTATAAACATTGCAGGAGTTCCAGCAATTTCTATTCCTTGTGGTGTAGATAGTGAAGGTATGCCTGTTGGTATGCAGTTGATTGGTAATAAATTTGAGGAAGAAAAGATTTTAAATGCTGCTTATACTTTTGAGCAGAAAGTTAAGTTTAGAGAGAATTATAGACCAGAATTTAAAAAATAGTAAGAAAAGGAGGAAACAAAAATGTCAAGAGAAGACTATGAAGTAGTAATAGGGCTAGAAGTGCATGCAGAATTATCAACAAAAACAAAAATATTCTGTTCATGTCCAACATCATTTGGAGCTAGTCCAAATACACATACATGTCCAATATGTATGGCGATGCCAGGAACATTACCTGTTTTGAATGAAAAAGTTGTTGAATATGCAGTAAAGGCAGGATTGGCAACAAACTGTGAGATATCGAGAAATAGTAAAAATGATAGAAAAAATTATTATTATCCAGATTTACCAAAATCATACCAAATATCACAATTTGACAAACCACTTTGTGAACATGGATATATTGAAATAGATGATAAAGATGGAAACAAAAAGAAAATAAGATTACTTAGAATTCATATAGAAGAAGATGCTGGAAAATTAAACCATGACGATTTTGGAGGAGGAAGCTTAGTTGACTTAAATAGAGCAGGTGTACCACTAATTGAAATGGTTTCAGAGCCAGATTTATCTTCACCAGAAGAAGTTGATAAATACCTTAAAAAGTTAAAATCAATTTTGGAATATATAGAAGTTTCAGACTGTAAAATGCAAGAGGGTTCTTTAAGAGCAGACGTAAACGTATCAGTTAAAAAGAAAACAGACACAAAGCTTGGAACTCGTACAGAAATGAAAAATATGAATTCTTTTAGAAGCATAACAAGAGCAATTGAATATGAAGTAGAAAGACAAATTGATGTACTAGAAGATGGTGGAATAATTGAGCAAGAAACTTTAAGATGGGATGATGTTTCTGGAAAGACATTCCCAATGAGAGATAAAGAAGATGCTCAAGATTATAGATATTTCCCAGATCCAGATTTGGTTGCAATTAAATTATCTGATGAATATATAGAAAATGTTAAAAACAATTTACCAGAATTACCTGAAAGTAGATATGAAAGATACAGAAATGAATATAAAATGTCTGAAAAAGATGCAGGAATAATTGTTTCTTCTAAATATTTATCAAATCTATTTGAGGAAGCAAGCAAAATTTGTGGTAATCACAAAGCAGTAAGTAACTGGATAATTTCTGATATTTCTAGAATCTTAAATGAAAAAGAAATGGAACCAGTAGAAATTCCTTTTACTGCTGAACAACTTGCAAACTTAGTAATTTTAATAGATAAAGGAACAATCAGTTCAAGTATAGCTAAAAAAGTATTAACAGAAATGTTTGAAAATCCAAGAGAACCAGAAGAAATTATAAAAGAAAAAGGATGGATACAAATTTCTGATGAAGGTGCAATAAAAGAAGTTGTTCAAAAAGTATTAGCAAATAACCCACAATCTGTTGCAGATTTTAAAGCTGGAAAAGATAGAGCCTTAGGTTTCTTAGTTGGTCAAGCTATGAAAGAAACTAAGGGAAAAGCAAACCCACAAATGTTAAATAAGATGTTTGTAGAAGAGATGAATAAGTAGAGAAAAAGAGGACGGAAGTTCTCTTTTTTTGAAATGGGGACGGTTCCTTTTTCAAAAAAGAACCGTCCCCATTTCAAAAAGTAGAAGTGAGAGGACAAAATTTCGCAAAAAACTTGCCAATTCTTGTAAATTTTAGTACAATATATATATCAATGAAATTGGAGGAAATAAAATGGACAGAATAAAAACATTTGGAAAATATGTAATATGGATAATATTATTTTACTTATTTACTATGTTAATGACATACATCGGATTTAATTCAACATACCGAAATATGGAACAAGAAACAGATTTACCAAAGCAAATAAAAATCGATGTAGCTCAATCGACAAAAGTAAATGGTAGAATATTTGGAGAAGTAACAACTACGGAAGAAAATGATTTAAATGGTAAATACATAAAAATAAAAATATATGATAGAAGAGATGAGCTGGTTGGTGTAAAATATCTAAAAATGCAAGATTTAAATATAAATGAACCTAAAAAGTTTATAGCATATTTTACTGCAGAAAATGTAGAGACATATTCTATAGATATAGTAGAAGATAGTGGCGAATTACAAAATGAAATTCAATCTCTTTCAGATACATTAAAAGGAGTATTTAAAGATAAAGAGTTAACTAAATCTTTGGTATGGGCATATGTATTATGGGCTTTATTATATTAATAAAAAGACGATATTTTCAAAAAGAAATATCGTCTTTTTTGAATTAATTTTAATTTTCCCAAAGAGGAACAGTCCCCGAATGGAGAATCCCAAAAGAAGAATCGTTCCTAATTTGGAAATTAATTTTCGCTATTATTATTTTTGTTATTGTTACTATTGTTGTTATTATTATTATTATTATTTTTCTTACCTTTAGCCATATTAAACACCTCCGTTTTAACTAAGTTATACGACTATTATGACCAAAAAAAATAAAAACATACATATCCAACTTGTAAAAACAAAAAAAATGTGCTAATATGAACGAAAAGAAAAAACAAACATAAAATATAAAAAATAAAGAAAGGGAGAATTCAAATTGGAATATCAAAATGAAAAACTAATAGAATTTGAAGAATACATAAAAAACAGAAAAGTAGCAATAATAGGACTTGGAGTAAGTAATTTACCTTTAATAGATTATTTTCACGAAAAAAAATCAATAGTAACAGTATTTGACTCAAGAGAAATAGGAGAAATATCAAAAGAGATAGTAGATAAAATCACAAATTATGCAATGGAAATGTCACTTGGAAAAGGATATTTAAATAAGCTAAAAGGATTTGATTTAATACTTCGCAGTCCAAGTTGTTTACCAACAATTCCAGAATTGGAAGAAGAAGCAAATAAAGGAGCGATTGTAACAACAGAAGTTGAGCTTCTCATGAAAATGTGTCCAGCTCAAATTATTGGGGTAACAGGAAGTGATGGGAAAACAACAACAACAACTTTAATATCTGAAATTCTAAAAAAAGCAGGTTATAATTGTTATGTAGGCGGAAATATAGGGACACCACTTTTTACAAAATTACATGAAATTATGCCAGATGATAAGGTAGTTTTAGAACTAAGCAGTTTTCAATTGATGGGAATGGAAGTAAGTCCTAGTATATCTGTTATAACAAATATTACACCAAATCATTTAAATGTTCATAAAGATTATGAAGAATATATAGAAGCTAAAAAGAATATTTTTAAATATCAAGATAGAGATGGAATAACTATTTTAAATTATGACAATGAAATAACAAGAAGCTGTTCTGCAGAAGTTAGGGGAAAAGTGATATTTTTTAGTAGTAAGGAAAAACTTGATAATGGCTATATTGTAGATGATGATGTAATAAAAGAATGTGATGATAAATTAAGAAAACATATAGTAAGTGCAAAAGAGCTTACAATTAGGGGAAAACATAATTATGAAAATATATGTGCTGCAATTGCTGCTACAAAAACTTTGGTGGATATATCAACTGCAATAGAGGTTATAAAGACATTTCCGGGCGTTGAACATAGAATCGAATTTGTTAAGGAAATAAATGGAGTAAAATGGTATAATGATTCTGCAAGCTCTACACCATCAAGAACTATATCAGGACTTAATGCATTTGATGAAGAAATCGTTTTAATTGCAGGTGGAGCTGACAAGAATTTGGATTATACACCTGTTGCTAAACCAATACTTGATAAAGTAAAAACATTAATTTTGATGGGGCAAACATCTGGAAAAATATTTGACGCGGTAAAAGAAGAGGAAGAAAAAGAAAATAAAGAAATAAATATTTATATGGTAAATAATTTATCACAAGCAGTGATTTTAGCAAAACGTTATTCAGCGCCGGGTCAAGTTGTGTTATTTTCACCTGCAAGTACGAGTTTTGATATGTTTAAGAATATGTATGATAGAGGTCAAAAGTTTAAAGATATTGTAAATAAAATGTAACAAAAAAATCTCTTTGGAATAAAATATACCAAATTGAGATTTTTCCAGAAAAAAGCATCTTTGGAAAAATAAGTTTCTAAAGGTGCTTTTTTTGCGAGAAATTTAAGGAGGTAAAATATGTACGAAGAGTATATGCAAAATTTTTTAAATTATCCGGCAGGTGGATACAGGAATACATATGAACAGTATAACCAAGAAAATTGTGGGATGAATTATGAACCTAGATATGGATTTGATATGGTGGATAATTATCCTTATGGTTATAATCCTAATTATATTCAGGAAAATATACCAAATTATCAAAGTAGAAATATCGCGCAAGAGCTAGAAAATAGCTATCCGGAAATTTACAAAATTGTGTACCCTATGGTTAGAAAGGTTTGTGCTAAAAATAATTATAGAGGATTTAGTAAGGTAGAAGTCGATAGAATGGTAGAGGAAGTTTATAGTAGCATTGAGGTAAATGATGCGGTAGAGCTAAATATTACTTTAAATAATGATGTTAGGGGTGTTAGTAAAGAGGAAAATTCGGCAAATGATGTAAAGGAAGATGAAGAAAGAGGAGAAAAAAGACAGATTAGAAGAAATAATGGGTTAAATGATTTGATTAGAATTTTAATTTTAAGAGAATTATTGGGTAGACCGGGATGCATTGGACCAAATTGTAGGCCGGGAATGAATCCTAGACCTCCAATGCCCCCTAGACCACCAAGACCTCCTTTTCCAAGGTATGAGTAGGTAGCGAAAAGTTTAGAAAAAATCTCCAAAACACTTGCAATTCCACCAAAAAGGGTGTATACTATAAAAAGCATAAAGAGAAAGGAAAGAGCGGGAGCAAAAATCTCGCTCTTAATTCTTGTAAAATAGGAGGTAAAATTTGGCAAAAATCGAAGAAAAGGTTGAAAGCCTAGTAAAAGAAAAAATAGAAAAAGTAGGATACGAGCTATATGATGTATTATATGTAAAAGAAGGCTCAAACAAAATCCTAAGAATAGTAATAGACAGCGAAAATGGAATATCATTAGACGATTGTGAAAAAGTCAATAATGAAATAAAAGAAACAATAGACGAAGCAAATCCAATAGAAGAGCAATACTTTTTAGAAATATCATCACCGGGAATAGAAAGACTACTAAGAAAAGACTGGCAATTAAAAAAATTCAAAGGGACAGATGTAAACATCAAATTATTCAAGAAAGACGAAAATGGTAAAAAAGAATATACTGGAACATTAGGCGAAGTAACAGAAAATACATTAGATGTTGAGATAGATGGACAAAATGTAACAATAGACAGAAAAATTATATCGCAAGTAAAAACAGTATACACTGAATAAAATATACCCAAAAAGAACCGGTCCAAATGGGGCAAAATGACTCCAATGGGAAATGGCACAAAAACAACCGGTCCAAATGTGCCAAGAAAGGAAGTTAAAAAATGAAAGCAATTGATAACAAAGAATTAATACTAGCACTAGAAGACCTAGAAAAAGAAAAAGGAATAAAAAAAGAATATCTATTAGAATCAATAGAAGCAGCATTAGTTACAGCATACAAAAGAAACTTTGATGCATTAGAAAATGTAAAAGTAGTAATGGATAAACAAACAGGAGCAACATATGTATATTCAATAAAAGAAGTAGTAGAAAGAGCAAATGACCCTGTACAAGAAATAAGTTTAGATGAAGCTAAAAAAATAAACAAATCAATACAAATAGGAGACAACGTAGAGATTGAAATAGTACCAAAAAATTTCGGAAGAATAGCAGCACAAACAGCAAAACAAGTTATAGTTCAAAAAATAAGAGAAGCTGAAAGAGAAATTTTATATACTGATTATAGTGACAAAAAAGGAGAAATTGTTTCTGGTCCAATCCAAAAAGCAGAAAGAGGAATAGTAGTAATGGACTTAGGAAAACTAGAGGGAGTTATGCCATTAAAAGAACAAATTCCAACAGAAAACTACAATGTAAATGATAAAATAAAAGCATATGTAGTAGATGTAGAAAAAGGAGAAAAAGGTGCACCACAAGTAATAGTTTCTAGAAGTCATCCGGATTTTGTAAGAAAACTTTTAGAATTTGAAATACCAGAAATATACGAGGGATTAATAGAAATAAAAAGTGTATCTCGTGACCCGGGAAAAAGAAGCAAAGTTGCAGTTTATTCATCAGACCCAAATATTGACCCAGTAGGTTCATGTGTAGGTCAACGTGGAATTCGTATTCAAAATGTAATAAATGAATTACATGGAGAAAAAATAGATGTTATAGAATGGAACCCAGATATTTCAATATATATAGCAGCAGCCTTACTTCCTGCAAAAATAATGGCAGTTGATAGTAAAGAAGATGAGAAATTTGCTCAAGTAATAGTTCCAGACGACCAATTATCTTTAGCAATAGGAAAAGCTGGTCAAAATGCCAGACTTGCAGCTAGACTTACAAATTGGAAAATTGATATAAAATCTGAAAGTCAATTTAGACAAATGTTACAGGAAAAGGCAGATGCAGAAAATCAAGAAGAAAATAGCGAAAATGAAAATTCTTCAGAAGAAGTAGAAAATAATGAAGAATAGAAAGTAAATCTAAAGAATATAAAATCAGAAGAGAGATAAAAAAGGAGAAGATTTAATTTGAAAAAAATACCACAAAGAAC
>CAKPNI010000048.1 GCA_934168355.1 uncultured Clostridia bacterium | reverse complement strand
GAAGTTGAAATGAAAGACAAAAAATTAAGAATAGAAGATGCTTTATCTGCAACAAGAGCAGCAGTTGAAGAAGGAATAGTAGCAGGTGGTGGAACAGCTTTAATAAATGTTATTCCAGCAGTTGAAAAAGCAGTTGATAGTATGCCTGAAAGTGAAAAATTAGGAGCAAAAATTGTTCTAAAAGCATTAGAAGAACCACTTAAACAAATAGCTAGAAATGCAGGACTAGAGCCAGCAGTTATTCTAGAAAATGTAAAAAAAGCAGATACAGGTTTCGGATTTGATGCAAGAAATGAACAATATGTTGATATGAAAAAAGCAGGAATTGTTGACCCAACAAAAGTTACAAGAAGTGCTTTACAAAATGCAGCATCTATTGCTTCTATGGTTCTTACAACTGAAAGTTTAGTTACAGATGCGCCTGAAAAGAAATGTGATTGTGGTCACGGAGACAATGGAATGGGTGCAGGAATGGACGGAATGTACTAAAATTAAAATAAATAAAAATAGTAGGAATATTTTTCAAATATTTCTGCTATTTTTTTTACACAATATCCAAATCAAAACAAAAAAACTATTGTAGTTTCTAAACAAATATGATAAAATACCCGAAGAAATCAAAAAATGAAAGGAAGAACCAAAAATGTCAGAAGCAAAATATAAAAGAGTTTTACTAAAACTAAGTGGAGAAGCACTAGCAGGAGAAGACAAAACAGGGATAAACATCAAAGTAGTAGGAGAAATATGTGACAAAATAAAAGAAGTAGTAGAAATGGGAGTAGAAGTAGCAATAGTAGTAGGAGGTGGAAACTTCTGGAGAGGAAGAAGAAACGGAGAACAAATGGAAAAAACAACAGCAGACTACATGGGAATGCTAGCAACAGCAATGAATGCATTAGCTCTACAAGATGCAATCGAAGCAAGAGGAATACATACAAGAGTACAAACAGCAATAGAAATGAGAGAAATTGCAGAACCATTTATAAAAAGAAAAGCAACAAAACACTTAGGAAAGGGAAGAGTAGTTATATTTGCATGTGGTACAGGACATCCATTTTTCTCAACAGATACAGGAGCAGCACTAAGAGCAGCAGAAATAGAAGCAGATGCAATATTACTTGGAAAAGCAATAGATGCAGTATATTCAGCTGACCCAAAATTAGACCCAACAGCTGAAAGATATGATGAAATAACATATCAAGAAGTATTAAATAAAGATTTAAAAGTTATGGACTCAACAGCAACAGCATTATGCAAAGACAACAATATTCCACTTGTAGTATTTGGAATAGCAGACCCAGAAAATATAGTAAGAGCCGTTAAAGGTGAGAAAATAGGAACAACTGTAAAATAATGTACTTTTTGAACCGGTTTTTAAAAGTACATGTTCATAAAAGAACCGGTTTCAAAAGAACATTGTTCGCAAAAGAACCGGTCCCAAACGAACAAACAAAAAAGAAAGGAATGAAAAATAATGGATTATAACCTTATAAAAGAAAAAATGAATAAATCAATCGACAACCTAAGAGAAAAATTTGCAGAGGTAAGAGCAGGAAGAGCAAATCCTGCAATATTAAATAAAGTAAAAATAGACTATTATGGAACACCAACACCAATAAATCAAGTAGCAGGAATATCAGTTCCAGAAGCTAGAATGATAGTAATTCAACCATGGGATGTATCAGTTTTAAAAGAAATTGAAAAAGCAATTTTAGCATCAGATATAGGAATTAACCCAAATAATGATGGTAAAGTAATAAGACTTGCTTTCCCAGAATTAACTGAAGAGAGAAGAAAAGAACTAGTAAAAGACATAAAAAAAATGGCAGAAGAATGTAAAGTTGCAGTTAGAAATGCAAGAAGAGATGGAATTGATCAAGCTAAAAAAGAACAAAAAGATGGAGAAATGACAGAAGATGAACTAAAACAAGCTGAAAACAAAATTCAAGAATTAACAGATAAATCAATTGAAGAAGTAGATAAGGTACTATCAAATAAAGAAAATGAAATACTTTCAATATAGGCTTTAGGCTAAAAAGGGATGTAATATATGGATTTTAAAAATGAACTTTCAAAATATCAAGAGCAAGTAAATACCGAATTAGAAAAATATTTAAGAAAACAAGATTGTCCAGAACGAATTTTAAACAGTGCTATGGAATATAGTTTAATGGCCGGAGGAAAAAGGCTAAGGCCAACTTTGGTTTTAAGTACATATAAGTTATTTAATGAAAATCTAAAAGAAGCTATGCCTTATGCCATAAGTATAGAAATGGTACATAATGCTTCATTAATACATGATGATTTACCGGGAATAGACAATGATGATTTTAGACACGGAAAATTAACCAATCATAAAAAATTTAATGAAGCAACTGCAATTTTAGCAGGAGATGGGCTTTTTAATCATGCCTATATTGTAATAAGTAATGATTTGCTAAATACTAAAAATGAGCAAGAATTAAATAGAAAACTTAGGATATTTAACGAATTTTCAGTAGCAACAGATAGAATGCTTGCAGGTGAATATTTAGATACAGAATGTGAGGGTAAAAATATTTCAAGCGAAGAACTTAAATATATCCACAAAAATAAAACAGGGGCATATTTAAGACTGTGTGCAAGAATGGGAGCAATTCTAGGCGGAGCAACAGAAAATCAACTTGAAAAAATAACGGAATATGCAGAAAAAATAGGTTTAGCATTTCAAATAAAAGATGATATTTTATCTGAAATAGGAGATGAAAAAATCACTGGAAAACCGGTTGGCAATGATAGAGAAAAAGGAAAATGCACATATGTGTCAGAATATGGATTGAAAAAATCAAAAGAAATATTACATCAAATTACAAATGAAGCAATTGGAGAGCTAGACGAATTTGGAGAAAAAGCCGAATTCTTGGCGAGTTTAGCCAGATATATTGAAACAAGAAATAAATAAGGGGTTTATATAAATGGAATTTAAAAAAGAAGAATTACCAAAACATATAGCAATAATAATGGATGGAAATAGACGTTGGGCAAGAGCTAAAGGAATGCCAGTAGCTTTTGGACACAAAGAGGGAGCAAAAGTTTTAGAAAGAATTGTAAGACATGCAAACGAAATAGGTTTAAAGTACATTACAGTATATGCATTTTCAACAGAAAATTGGAAAAGAGCAGAAGAAGAAGTTAAAAGCTTAATGTTAATACTTCAAAATTATTTGGAACATTATGCAAAAGTTGCAGATTCGGAAAACATAAAAATCCAATTTTTAGGAGATACTACAGTATTAAATGAGAAAATGCAGAAAAGAATAAAAGAATGTATTGAAAGAACAAAAGATAACACAGGTGTTCATTTTAATATTGCATTAAACTATGGCGGAAGAGCAGAAATTGTAAGAGCAGCAAAAGAGATAGCAAAAGAAGTTGAAAATAAAACAATTTCGTTAGAAGATATAAATGAAAATTTATTAGAAAGCAAATTATATACTGCAGGTCAACCAGACCCAGATTTAGTAATAAGAACAAGTGGAGAAATGAGAACAAGTAATTTCTTACCATGGCAAATTGCATATTCAGAATTTTTATTTGTAGACAAAAATTGGCCAGACTTCAAAGATGAAGATTTAGACAATGCAATAATTGAATATCAAAAAAGAACTAGAAGATTAGGAAAATAAAAAAGGTGAAAAATATGGATTTAAAAAGAGTTTTAACTACAGTATTAGGACTTCCAATAGTTGCACTACTATTTGTATTAGGAAATCAATATGTAATAGGGGTAGCAGTATTAATAGTAAGTATAATAAGTATGCACGAATATTTTGGAGCAGTAAAGAAAACATGTAAACCAATACAATGGGTAGGTTATTTAAGTAATTTATATATTGTTGGGGCAATGTTTTTAGAAACAGAAAAATTACTACCTTTAGTAGCATTTTCGATACCTGTTATAATGTTATTGCTATTTTTAAATGTAATTTTTACAGACATGAAAATAACATTTAAGGATGTAGCATATACTTTGGTAGGAATTATGTATGTACCATTTTTCTTTATGTTTTTAGAGTTGGTAAGACAACTAGAAAATGGAAAAGTTTTATTTGCATATGCATTTGTTATATCATGGTCAACAGATATATTTGCATATTTAATTGGAAAACATTTTGGAAAACATAAATTTAGCAAGATAAGTCCTAAAAAATCAATAGAAGGTTGTGTGGCAGGCGCAATAGGTGCAGTGATTGTTTCTGTAATTTATATGGTAATATCAAATAATTACTGGGGAACTGAATTTGTTTATAGTTCGATTGCAATAGTAAGCTTTGGACTAAGTTTACTAAGCCAAATTGGAGATTTTGTTGCATCATCTGTTAAGAGGTTTGTTGATGTAAAAGATTATGGAAATTTACTACCTGGTCATGGCGGAATGCTAGATAGATTGGATAGTTTGGTTTTTATAGCACCATTTTTATATATGATATTTATGTGATTGAACCAAAGGGACCGGGTCTTTTTGGAACATGTTCTAAAAAGACCCGGTCCCAAAAGAACATTGTCACAAAAAGAACCGGTCCTTTTGTGACAAAAATGGAGGAAAGAATGCTTGGTTTTATTTTATCAGCAGTAAAAATAATATTCCTACTAGGATTTTTAATATTTATACACGAGGGAGGTCACTTCTTAGTTGCAAAATTATGCAAAGTAAAAGTAAATCAATTTGCGATAGGATTTGGACCAGAACTAATTTCAAAACAAAAAGGTGATACCAAATATGCCTTAAGAGCGATTCCTTTAGGTGGATTTGTAAGCATGGAGGGCGAGGAAGAAGCATCTGAAGAAACGGGAGCGTTTAATAAGGCAAGTATACCAAAAAGAATTGCAATAGTTGCAGCAGGAGCTATTGTAAATATAGTATTTGGATTGGCGGTATATTTCATATTAGTAGCAATAATATATGGAAGCTTGCAAACAGCATGTAAGGCAACAATAGGTTTTTCTGGAGCTTTAGTTGATAGTGTAAAAATGTTATTTACAGGCCAAGTTGGAGCAGATGACTTAACAGGTCCTGTGGGGATATCTGAGTTAGTTTCAAAAACAACAGGAATTAAAGAATATTTGTATATAATGGCAGTTGTATCAGTGTCACTTGGAATTACAAATTTACTTCCTATTCCAGCTTTAGATGGTGGGAAAATATTGTTACTTTTGATAGAAGCTATAAGAAGAAAACCTGTTAGTGATAAAGTTCAAATACAGTTGCAGTTATTGGGATTTTCTCTTTTGATTGCTTTGTCTATATTTGTAACTTATAATGATATTAGTAGGATTTTTTGAAATAGGGACGGTTCCTTTTTCAAAAAGGAACCGTCCCCAATTAAAAAAAGGAGGAAAAATGGCGGAATTTAAATCAGGATTTGTATCAATTTGCGGAAGAACAAATGTGGGAAAATCGACATTAATAAACTTATTAGTAGGAGAAAAAATTGCGGCAATAGCAAACAAAGTTCAAACTACAAGAACACAAATAAGGGGAATTGTAAATAGAGAAAATTCGCAAATTATATTTATAGACACCCCCGGAATACATAAACCAAAAACAAAATTAAACGAAAATATGATAGAATTATCATGGGATGCAATTTCTAATTCTGATGTTATTTTATTTTTAATAGAAGCAGATAGTAAAGAAATAGGTCGTGGAGATATGAAAATTCTTGAGAAAATAAGAGAATCAAAAAGAAAATGCATACTAATAATAAATAAAGTAGATTTAATAAATAAAGAAGAATTAGCAAAGTTGATAGACCTATATAAAAATGAATATGACTTTTCGGCAATAATTCCAATTTCGGCAACAAAAATAAAATATAAAGAAGTTGTACTTGATGAAATAGAAAAAAATCTAAAACCTGGTCCTGCATATTATGACCAAGATGAATATACAGACCAAACATTAAGACAGCTTGCAGAGGAAACAATAAGGGAAAAAGCATTGATATTATTAAGAGACGAAGTGCCACATGGTATTTTTGTACAAGTAGAAAAAATGAAACTTAAAAAAACTCAAAAAAATGAGGATATATATAATATTGAAGCAACAATTTATTGTTTGAGAAATTCACATAAAGGAATTATAATTGGAAAAAATGGCGAAATGCTTAAAAGAATTGGAACAATGGCAAGAAAAGATATGGAACAAAATTTTGGAACAAAAGTAAATTTAAAAACTTGGGTTAAAGTTAAAGAAGACTGGATGAATAACGAAAAATTTTTTAATGAATAAAATACATAAGAATGGAGAAAATAACTCCAGAAGGAAGTGGACATTATGATAAAAGATATGGCTTGGAATATGTTTAAATCAACAGGAAGTGTTGATACATTTTTAGAAATGAAACAAATAGAAAATATACAAAATAATTTAGCAAATCTTCAAAAGGTGGAAACAAATGGGAATAGTAAAAACGAAGGGAATAATAATAGCGGAAAGTAATATGGGAGACTTTGACAAAATGCTTACAATGCTTACACCGGGTCTCGGAAAAATATCGTGTGCAGCAAAAGGCGCTAGAAGGCAAAATAGCGCTCTTTTGGCGGGCACACAATTTTTGTGCTTTGGTGAATATATTTTATATAAGTCACAAGATAATTATTCTATAAATTCTTGTGATACTATTGAAATGTTTTACAATATAAGAACAGATTTAGATAAAATTAAATATGCAGTACATATTACAAAAATTATTCAAGATGTTACAACTGAAAATGAGAATAGCTATAAAATCTTACAACTTTATTTGAATACTTTATATATGATTTCAGAAACTGATAAAGACCCGGATTTTATTTTGAGTATTTTTAAAATTAAACTTTTGTGCTTTCTTGGGTTTAAGCCAATGGTTAAAGCTTGTGTTAATTGCGGAGAAAAAGAGAGATTAAATCATTTTAGTATTAGAGATAATGGAGTTAAATGTGAAGAATGTTATAGGCAAGATAAGAGTTCTATTAGTATAAGCCCAAGTACTTTGGTAGCTTTAAATTTTATTGTGTCTGCTCCTTGTAAAAAGGTTTTTGGATTTAATTTAAAGGATGAAAGTTTAAGAGAGATTAAACTTTTAAGTAAGATTTATTTTAATGAGAAGTTAGAGAAAGAATATAAATTAGAAGAGTTATGGTAGAAATTTGAAAAAATCGCCAAAAGCCCTTGACATAACCTAGAAAAAGTTATATACTATTCGAGTATGAATTTTAGCGTTGAAGTCGAATGTGGCTACATCCGTAAGGATGGAGGGAAC
>CAKPNI010000047.1 GCA_934168355.1 uncultured Clostridia bacterium | reverse complement strand
ATGATGATAATACATATTGTCCATTAATACCACCAGCACAAGTAGTAAGTAAAAAAAGAATAAAAGTATAAATAAAAATGGCAAGTATTGTTACTTGCCTTTTTTTAATAAAAGGAGAATTATATGCTAAATTTAAGAAATCAAAGAGGTTCTATAACATTATTTGTACTAGTTTCATGCATGTTCTTTGTAGCAGCAGTTGCCTCTGTACAAATATATATGCAAAGTAAAAAGACAGCGGTAGATAGAGAATATAGGCAAATTAAATCAAATTACGAAGAAAACATTTTTAACGACGAAAATGTATTAAAGGAAGAATATGAAAAGCTATCTAAAATAAACAATGTATCTATGAAAGTTGTTAAAATATCACATAAAATGAATGATTTAAGAGTAGAATTTAATTTTAATGATACAAACTTAGATGTAAAGACAATAAAATACGGTTGGGGAACAGGAACAACAGTAGATACAGTAACAAATTGGAGTTTTATTGAAAAAACAGGAGCAAATGGAAACATGATAGCATTGGATCAAGATGCAAAAACTTCTGGAATTTATAATTTATTTGTAGAAGTAAATGGTAAAGTTATATATTCAAAGATAAATACAACAACATGGACCAAAAGTACGCCAGATAGTGCCACAGGTCAAGTAGCAGGAACGCTTATCAAAAATCCCGATAATTATGGAATTGATGCAAATGCTCAAGCAACAGCAGATGGAGAAGGAAAATATTTTGCTAAGCCAATTGGTGCAACATATGTAGAGGGAACAGTAGATACTGGAGTTGTAGTTAATATAAAGAACAGTGAGTTTGTTTGGGTACCAGTAGAAGATGCAGTATTAGACACAAGTAAGACCGCTAATTTACCAACGAGTGAAACTAATGGAACTTCAAGTGGAAAAACTTATACTCCAATGGCAGTAAAAATTGGAAGTGATTATATGGGATTATTGTATGCATTTTCTGAAAATAATGCATTTCTAATTTTTGGAACTAAAGAAAACTATTATGGAGGAGAATCAGATTATAGAGAACCAGATGTAACTATTTATGATGGTACTGATTCTGATACAGTAGATGGAAAAATAACAAAAGAAAAGTTAACAACAGAATACAATACGATGATAGCAAGTGTATTAAAATATAAAGGGTTTTATGTGGCAAGATATGAAGCAGGATTAGATAAAACAACAAAGGAGATAGTATTCAAAGATGCAAGTATAGAAGAAAATAATACAATCACGACAGATTCAACCAATACTGAAACAAGAAGTTGGTATGGACTATACAAAAAAATAAAAACATTTACAACAGATAGCGATAAAGTTGTAAGCAATATGATTTGGGGAAGCCAATATGATGCAATGATGAATTGGATGGCAAAGACGGGAAATATAGTAGGAAAGGCTGATGAAACCAAAAGAAACGATAATGCTAATAGAATAACTGGAAGTAGTAAGAATGATAGAATAAATAATGTATTTGATTTATATGGTTGCCACTTCGAATGGACAATGGAAAATGATGTAACAGATATTAGGATTTATCGAGGAGGCAGTACTGCTTTTGATTCACCTCCAACAGGCTATAATAGTTTGAGAAAGCCTATTGATACATATGATTTTCTTTCTGCACGTGCTACCCTTTACATCAAATAGATAATATGAATTTTCAAATTCATAGAGTCGCTTGGAACCAGGAAAAGTGGGGGAATATTCTCTCACTTTGTTTTTGCTTACAAGCGGCTCCTCAAAAAATCAATTAACCCAAAAAATCACATTACAAAAAATAATACACCCCAATGTAACCGTCAAACTAAAAACACCTCCAAAAAAATTTTTATTATCTCTAATCTCAAACAAACAAAAAGACAACACATATAAAAAAATAAAAATACAAACAATACTAAAAAACAATCTAATAAAAAAAGTATTCATAAAATTCCCTCCTACGAATTTTGAACAAAAAAGCTAGAAATTACATCAGAGTCAATTTCAACATTAAAATCCGCCTTTTTATACATCTCTTTCCAGTTATAGTTATCATATTCTGGGATAGTTAAAAATTTCTGTTTAACAAGTCTATAAAAACCATTGATATCGCAACCATATTCTTTAGATGTTTTATACAAAAAATCTTTCATTTTAGATGTCAAAAATTCTTTCAAAGCAGAATTTACACTATTTAAAGTATCTTTATCAGAAAAATCTAAAGAATTTTGACCAGTTAAGGCCTTAGCAGTAAGATTAAGCTTAATAGTTATAATAGGATTATCTTTAGAGATATCAACTTTTACATTATTGGGTTCTAAGCTACTTACAGAAACGTCTATTTTTTTATCTGGATTAGTTGGATGATCAATACAAACAGAAAAATTATCAACTTCTTCTTTAATTAAAGTATAACAAAGAGTTTCAATTGCAGAAAGATTTCCAATGTATTTATCTTTGTTAAATACAGCAAGTCCAATATTTTCAGTACCTCTATCACCTTCAACAATGTTTTCTCCAGTAGCAATACTTTCTAAAGACGTATTATTTGAAACTTCTTGTTTTGTTGAATTCGAAGTATCTTCTTCCTGAGATGAAGAATTTTTATTAGCAGACTTGCTTTTGGTACCTAAAATTGCAACAGCACCACTTTCATCACTTGTCAAATTCTGATAAAATCTACTAAGTAAAATATTAGAAGTATAACCTGTATATTCTGCAGAAGTTGGGAAAAGATCATAATATTTTGTCAAAATTCCCTCTAAAGAAGATGTGGAATTTTCAATATAGTCTTTAGCTTTATCAGATGCAATAATAATATTTGTAGTTGGTCTAATCTGAGGAGAATTCATAAGGTAAGTAACTTCTTCCAAAATGCCATCTCTTGCAACATCTTCTGAAAATACGACAACCTTACAATGAGAAAGGTTAACTTGCTTTCCAGCATAAGCGTTCATCAAATTAATGGATGCAGAGATAGATGGTGCAACAACTGTGTCAATAATTGGCTTGCTACCTTGTTCTGAATCAGATTCCGAAAAGGCACCTAAATCTGTAAATTCAAAAGAAACTTGTAAATTAGTATTATCAGGTAATTTGTCAATTCCAATTGCAATAACATAATCCAATCTATCAATATTTTGTGAATTATATGAGGCAGAAAAAGCATAAGTAAAAATAAAAATAGTACAAAATATAATTATCCAAATAAAAAATTTTTTCATTTATTTCCTCCAATGATTCTTTTCTTGACATTAGCTAAAATAAGTATTACAAAAGGCAAAATTATTCCTAATGCAATAAACAATATTTTTGAAATTGTTGTTTCAAGAAACAAAATAGTAGAATTTAATTTATAACACATCATTACTCCAAAAATAGCTAATAAATATGCAAAAATTAAAGGTTTACTATTAGAAATATTCGTTATATTTTTAAAAATATCCAGTACAACATAGGCATTTAAACTAAGAACAGGGACAAAGACTAAAATACATAAAAGCATAAACATAGAGTCGAGCCTTTCAAAAAATGCACCAAATTCTATTGAAAGTACAGAAATATATAGTGGAAAAAATTCTGTATTACTAAATTTTCTTCCAAACAAAAGTAATATATTTGCTGAACTTGTAAGCAAAAATAGGGCAGAGATAATAATTGAAATTAAGGTTATTTTTTGTATTTTTTCAGGATGTTTTAACTTGTTAGGGATAAAGAATAAATAAGCAATCCCACAAAAAGCATAAATATTACTCAGACCACTAAAGAAAGTGGATTCTATTCCATTACCTAGGATTGGAAAAATATTCTGAAAGTTAAAGTTTTTTCCATTTCCAATAAAAATAAGAAATACACTTGCTAAAATTACAGGTAAAATTAGAACGGAAAACTTAAACAAACTATTATTTTTAAAATATACAACTACACCTGTTGCAATACAAAAAAGTAAAGAGATAAAAAGTACATTTGTCATGGGGTAATATACGATTTGCAAACAGTCACAAATCTTTTTTAAAAATAAAGAGGCTCTGAATGTGAAATATGCAATAAAAATAAGACCTATAATAAATTTTAAAGGTTTTCCACCTAGAAAATCGGTAATATCTAAAAGTCCTTGCCCCAAAAAATTTTTAGAAAGGGTGCAAAATAGCATTACAGCTAAAATTGCTAAAATAGTAATGACTAAAGCAGTTATTAAGCTCGCAGAAGAGCAAGTTCTAATTAATTCTTGGCTTGTTAATAAAATCATACTATTAATAGAAATTATACATAAAAATGCAATTACTTCAATATTTTCTAATTTAGAATTGTCCATAAATAATAGCTCCTTTCCAAAATTTAATTATATTTCCATTTTTTACTGATTTTAGGTTGAGAACAAGGTTTTTTTGGTGACAAATAGCTTGCACGTTTTTCTTGCTTCCAAGTAGGTTTTATAAAATATCCGTTTTGCCCCATACTTAAAAAAGGTGTAAGGGGAGATGTAAAATCAACTCCAAATGATTTTATGCTACATAACATAGAAATATATATAAATAACCCAAGTCCAATTCCTAGAAACCCTGCAATATATCCGGACTAAAATAAATAAAAATCTGTAAACTCTTAGGTGAAAAGAAAATGAAAAATCAGGTATAGCAAAGGAACTTAAACCGGTTATTGCAACAACAATGATTAGAATTGGGCTAACAATGTGGGCAGTAACTGCTGCATCACCTAAAATTAAAGCTCCAACAATTCCTAATGTTGCTCCAACAGGTCCCGGAACTCTTAAGCTGGATTCCCTTATAAGTTCAAAAGAAATTTCCATAAGAAATAACTCGAAAAGTATCGGAAATGGCACATTTTGACGACTTGCAAGGATTGAAAGCAATAGTTCTGTTGGGATTAACTCTTGATGAAAACTTGTAATTGCAATAAAAATTCCGGGAGCAAGTAGTGTTATAAAATATGAAAAAAATCTTAAAACTTTTAGGAAATTTGCAAAAAATACTTTCAAATTATAATCCTCAGGAGATGATAAGAAATCTATCAAAACTGCAGGGGCAGTTGTTGCATAGGGAGTTCCATTCATTAAAATTACAACCCTACCTTGCATTAAATAATTTGCACATTTGTCTGGTCTTTCTGTTGAGATAAGACTTGGAACACCTATATAATCATCATCTTCTATTAATTGTTCAAGTTGCCCAGAAGAAAAAATACTATCTAACTCAAGATTGCTTAATCTGTATTTTACTTCATTTACAAGTTTAGGGTTAGCAATATTATTCATGTAGCAGACTGCAAGTTTAGTTTTCGAAACATTACCAATTGTAGTATTTTCAATGATTAGATTTTCGTTATTGATAATTCTTCTTAAAAGCGAAGTATTTGTTCTAAGGTTTTCTACAAATGCTTCTTGTGAACCTTTTATAATAACTTCATTATTTGGAGATTCCACACTTCTTTGCTTAAAACCTTTTACATCTATATCATATGCGATATTTATTGTATCTACAAAAAGAACACAGTTTCCAGAGTTTACTCCACTAAATGCATCTTCAAATTTGGTTATTTTTTCTAGGCTATTTTGTGGCATTAGGTTAGAATATATATAATTTTCGAGGTTAAATTTTTTTACTTTTTTTACAGATATAGTATCTTTTAGAAGTTGTGAGGTTACGTCTTGTCTTAGACTTCCGTCGAATGTATTACTTTCATTTCTGAGCATTAGAGGGTCTAGGACAAATCTGTTTATTAGGTCTGAATCTACCATTCCATCAATATATAGTAACAATGCTTTGTAGTTTGTGTTTTTGGCGGTTAGTGAGAATTCACGTATCATTATGTCACTATTTATTTTGGTGTTATATTGTGATTTTATATATTTTAGGTTTAGGGATATGTCATTTGTTATGTTTTTGTTTGAGTCTTGAGTAGTAGGATTGGTTTGAGTAGGGGGTGTTAATGTAAAGTTATAGCTTTTTGGTGGCTTATATTTAAATAATTGTTTGATATTCATAAATTTCTCCTTTTTTGGTAGTATTGGCAGAAATGTGAAAAATATACTAAAAGAAACAAATTGAAATGGAAAAAAATTTATAATTATCCAAAAAACTATTTAATAATTTTTAGATATACTATTGAAAAAAAAAAATTGTTAATATATAATTGAGGTGAATGGAACTTTACAAAAGAAGGGGGTGAAAAAATGAAAAGATTAAAACATTTTATGTTAGCATTAGCAATAGTTTTAATTTCATTTACATTACCTACAGTTGTTAAAGCAACAAATGTGACATATAAAGCAAAGATATATACTTCAACAAGTACAGATGTATATGTAAATGGATTAGATAATAATTTAGAAGAAGGATATAAATACTATGTTCATATTGCTCAAGATAATACTATAGATACAAATACTTTAATATCAAATGTAAGCATGGCAAAATATGCTACGTTATCATATGATAATACAAGTAATCAGTATCATTTAGGAATAAGCTCATATAGTGGAATTTTTGAAAAAACAGGAGATTATTATATATATTTAATGAAGGGAAAAATGGGAGATAAGAGTACATTTGAAGTACTTAATGGACCAACAAAATTAGATGCTCCAGAAAATCTTTCATTAGGTTCAAGAATACATGTATATTATAATTCAGATTCTACTAGTGTCTATATTAGGCAATTTGGTTATTATACAAAAATGTATGGAACAGATAGAAAAATGAAATTTCATATAGGAAAAATTAGTGACAAAAATCTTCTAAAAGAGTTATCAAATAATAACTCAAATGCAAATGAAAAATTATATGAATATGCTAAACAAAGCTCTAATTATATATATTCAGGAGAATTTGATACTACCAAAACAGCTGTAATGGATTACAATATTCTTAGTGGTAAAATGACAGTTGAACCTGAAGAATATTATTTTGGATATTATGAATTAGATGATGAAAATGGAACATATGTAAAATTAGATGATGTACAAGTATATAAATCTACACCAAGTGGAATATTACAAAACTTTACAAGTTACGATGGTTCTGATGAAGAAGTAGATGAAAATTCTGGGAATACATCTTCAAATACAGAGAACGAAAACGTTCCAACAAAAAATAACAATAATAACAATGATGCTACAGCTATAACAGGAAAATTACCAAAAACAGGTAAATCTGTTGTAATTATTGCAAGTATTTTATTAGTAGTTGTTGTGGGTATATTTGCTTATTTTAAATATAGTTATTTAAAAGGTATATAATATATAAAAAGTATATGTTGAAAAGAAATTTTCGATATATACTTTTTTTAGTGACATAAAATCCTTGCAAATTGGCTGATTTTAATGTATAATAAAAAAGATTTTTTAAGAGAAAGAGGGAAAAATAAATGAAAGCAATAGAAATAAGAAACAAA
>CAKPNI010000046.1 GCA_934168355.1 uncultured Clostridia bacterium | reverse complement strand
TATACAATGATGGAGATTTATATTACTTTATGGATAATGACACATATGACCAAATGCCATTAAATAAAGAACAATTAGGAGATTGCTTAAAATACTTAAAAGAAAACATGCAAGTAAAAATACTATCATATAAAGGAAAAGTATTTGCAGTTGAACCTCCAATATTTGTAGAATTAGAAGTAACATATACAGAACCGGGATTTGCTGGAAACACAACAACAACATCAGGAAAACCAGCAACACTAGAAACAGGACTAGAACTTCAAGTTCCTATGTTTGTAAACATTGGTGATGTATTAAGAGTAGATACTCGTACTTGTGAATATATGGAAAGAATATAATTTTTTCGTATTGGGGACGGTTCTTTTCGCGAAAAGAACCGTCCCCAATCAGAAAAAGAAAGGCAGATTGAATGTTAGAAAATTTAAAAAAAGAAATGAATAATTTTTTTAAAGACATAGACGAACATGTAAAAGACAAAGAAGAACAACTATACCTAAAACAAAGAACAGCAGATTTAGTAGATTTTTTAATGGATGAAATTGAAAAAATCATGGATTACAAAGAAGACAGATTAAATGCAATCATAAAGAAACAAGAACAAACAGACCGTCTAGTTCAACTATTAAATGAGAAAATGGACAATGTATATGAAGATATATATGACGAAGAACCAGAGGAAGATTTTTCTATAAGTTGCCCATACTGTAATTATGAATTTGACGCAGACATTGACGAAGACTTTAGTGAAATTAGATGCCCAGAATGTGGGAATTTAATAGAATTAGATTGGAATGGAAATCCAGATGATGACCAAGACCAAGATGGTGGTTGTAGTGGTGGTTGTTCTCACTGTGGCGGATGTAAATAATTAGAAAAGGGAGAGACCAAACTCCTCTTTTCTATTTTTTTAAATTTTTACGAAAAAAATATACATAAGAGGAAAAATGTTAGAAAGGAAAGTGATAAAATGAAAATAATTCATTGTAGTGATTTACATTTGGATTCCAAAATGAAATCCAATTTAGATAGTATAAAAGCCAAAGAACGTAGAGATGAGATTTTAAGAACATATCAAAATATGGTTGAATATGCTTCAAAGCATGATGTAAAAATAATAATAATTGCTGGAGATATGTTTGATAAAAAAAATATAACAGTAAAAGCCAAAAACGTAGTATTGGATAGCATTTGCTCACATCCAGAAATTGACTTTATATATTTAAAAGGAAATCACGATGAAGCAAGTTTTATATTAGATTTAGAAGAAATACCATCAAATTTAAAATTATTTACAAATACAGGTTGGACAAGCTATAGATATGGAAAAGTAGTAATTTCTGGAATTGAATTTGGCGAAGTAAGTAATTATGAAATTTATAGCACATTAATGTTAAATAAAAACGATATAAATATTGTAACTCTTCACGGACAAGAGGTAAAATATGACCAAAAAGATAAGGCTGAAATAATAAATATTCAGTCATTAAAAAACAAAAATATTGATTATTTAGCCTTAGGACATATTCACAAATTTAAACAAGAAAGAATCGATAGTAGAGGAATTTATTGTTATTCTGGATGTTTAGAAGGAAGAGGATTTGATGAATGTGGTGAAAAAGGATTTGTTTTACTAGATGTAGATGAGGAAGAAAATAAGATAACATCAAAATTCATTCCATTTGCTGGAAGGCATTTATACGAAGTAAGTGTTGACATAACAGATACTTTGACAACTTTGGATGTAGAAGAAAAAATAGACAATAGTGTAAAAGACATAGAAAAAGAGGCACTAATAAAAATTATTTTAACAGGAAAAGTAGATATAAATTCCGAAAGAGACATAAATTACTTAGAAAAAAAGTATAAAAATATGTTTTATTTTGCTAAAATTTACGATGAAACTATATTAAAAATAGATTATATGAAATATGAAAATGATGCATCACTTAAAGGAGAATTTATAAGACTAGTTTTAAAACAAGATTTACCAGAAGAAGAAAAAAGAAAAATAATAACAACAGGAATAAAAGCACTAACAGGAGAGGAGGTAAACTAATGAAATTATTAAAATGCCATATAGAAAACTTTGGAAAATTATCTAACTATGATTATAGTTTTGAGGATGGATTAAACACAATAAAAGAAGAAAATGGATTTGGAAAAACAACATTTGCAAGTTTTATAAAAGCAATGTTTTATGGAATGGAAGCCAAAAGAAATACAAAAACATTAATAGACAGAAAAAAATATATGCCCTGGCAAGGAGGAGCCTTTGGTGGAAGTATAGAATTTGAAATAAATGAAAAAAAATATAGAGTAGAAAGATTTTTTGGAAAGAAAGAAGCAGATGATACATTTAGAATTTACGATTTATCAACAAATTTAGAGTGCAAAGATTATTCTGAGAATATTGGAGAGGAAATTTTTAAATTAAATAAAGAAGCTTATGAAAGAAGCACATTTATATCTGGCCAAAGTATTGAAACATCAATGAATGATAGTTTAAATGCTAAACTTGGAAATATATTAGAAAACGAAAATGACGTAAACACTTCAGAGCAAGCAATAGATGTATTAGATAAGGCAATAAAAAATTACAAAAAAACTGGCGATAGAGGAGAAATTAATCAAAAAATATTAGAAAAAACAGCTTTAGAGAAGAAACTAGAGCAAAGTAAAATTAATGAAAAGATTTTACAAGATAGAAAAGAAAGATATAATTTATTAAAAAATGAGTTAAAAGCAAAAGAACAAGAACGTGAAAATATAAATGTTTTACTTAACCAAAAAGCTCAAGAAGAAACAAAAAATGCTAAACTTGAAAACTACAAAATACTAGAAAAAAACGTAGAAGAAAGCAAAAATATACTTTTAGAGCTTCAAGAATTTTTTAAGGAAGGCATACCAACAGATATTGAAATAGAAACTTTAATAGAAAAATGCTTATTAATAGAAAAATATAAAGTTGAAATAAAAAATTACGAAATGTCTGCATCAAATAATAGTGAAATAGAAAAATTAAAAGGTATATTCCAAGGCAAAGAATTAACAGAAAAGAAGATAAATAATGTAATTTCAGAGTATAATGGCCTAGGCGATGTAGAAAACAAAATAAAATTAAATGAGGAAAAAACTATATCTCTAAAAAAAGAACAAGACGAACTTTGCAAGCAAAAAAACAGCAGTAAAAATATTGGAGTAGCATTAGGAATAATTGCTATAATATGCGTAATTGCAGGGATTGGAACATTTATAACACAAATGGTACAAGTGTCAATTGTGGCTTTCGTAGTACGGAATTATACTACTAGTTTTAACATTTATAAAAATAAATTCTTTTAAGAAAAAGGATAAAGACATTTTAGAAAAAGATGAAGAATTAAATGAAATAAAAGAATTAATTGAAAATTTGCAATCAAAAGAGATATCAACACGAAGAGAAGTATCTGAATTTGTGGAAGATTTTTCGGCAGATAATTCCGAGGAAGATATGCTAATAAAACTTACAGAGATAAAGTCGAATTTTGTAAAATATAATGATTTAATGAACTCTATTGATTCTATATTTGAGAAGCAAAAAGAGATTTTGAATAATCTAAATGAGTTAGAAGAAAGTATAAAAAATTATTTATTTAGATATTTTAAGGAACTAAATAATTCGTATGTTACATTTGCTCAAGAAATAAAGATGAAAAAAGCAGATTTATTAAGGCAAAAACAAGATTTTGAGGCTAAACTTAAAGCAAAAGAAGAATATGAAAAGAAAAATAACATAAAAGAACTACAAAAGGAAAAAGAAAAATCCTCGGAAAATGCGGATAGAAAAGAACTTGAGGCTAAGTTAATAGAACTTACAAATCAAATTAACAAAATTAATGATGAAAAAAATTACAATAAAAATCAGATAGAGCTTTTGGAAAGCAATTTAGATACAGTATTTGATATAGAAAATAATATAGAAGAAATTTCAGGCAAGATTGATGAAATGAAAGAAAATTGTGATATTTTAGAGAAAACTAAAAAGCTTTTGGAAACTGCAAAAGAACAATTTTCATCACATTATTTGGAGAAAATGAAAAATAGTTTTGTGAATAATTTGAAGCTGATTGGCGGAAAGGAAATGGAGGTTTCTGTTGATGTTAATCTTAATGTAAAGATAAATGAGTGTGGCTCTAATAAGGAGATTGATTATTTTAGTACAGGATATAGGGATTTGATTTATATTTGCATGAGACTTAGTTTGATTGATAGTTTGTTTGAAAATGAGAAGCCTTTTATTATTTTAGATGATCCATTTGTTAATTTAGATGAGGGAAAAATTGCGAATGCTATTGGTTTGCTTAATAGTTTGGCTAAGAAGTATCAAATTGTGTATTTTGTTTGTCATGAAAGTAGAGGCCTACTCTATAAAAAATAAAAAATCAAATTTGAAAAATGTAGTTTGAGTGAGTATAATTGATAAAAAATGAGGTATTATAATTTTAACGTTATTTTTGAAAAATTTTCAAGGTTTTAGGAGTTGAATTTTTTTCGAATTGATGTTATTATAAGTATAATTTAATAGAAAAGAAAAAGCTACCCTGCGTAGTGCGTGTAGACAGAATTTTTAGAACCTACAAGTTTTAAGAGGGGCTTATCTCTTGATATGGCGTGCATGCTTGCTTCCTTTTTGGTCGTAAGAAGCCCATGAGTATTAAGGTTGGCACCCACCTGTTTTTTGAGGAGGCAGGTTATTAAAAATTCACCAACATCTTGCGGCTAAGGCGGGGGTGCTTTTTTTGTTTGAAAAATTGGAAGTAAAAATAAAAAAATTAAAAAACAAAAAAACTCTTGTCAAAAATTAAAAGATGGTATAGAATAAGAACATAAAAAGTAAAATAAAAAAAGAGGTATAAAAATGCAAAAGATGAAAAATGCTGAAACCCTTGCAGGAGTACACACACACACACACACACACACGGGTAATCTATTAACAGAAAAAAATAAATTAAAAAAAGCAACACAAAGTAACCTAAAAAAATGTGAATTTTGATAGGTTACTTTGTGTTGCTGTTTAGCGTTTTTTATAGCATAAAATACCTAAGAAAGGGAGGAAAAAAATGAATTTAAAAGAAAAATTCAAAATGAACAAAGGTATAACATTAATTGCGCTAGTAGTTACAATAATAGTTCTACTTATATTAGCACGGTGTAAGTATAAGTATGTTAACAGGGCAAAATGGTATACTAAAAAGGGCTCAAGAGGCAAATGAATCAACAAGAGGAGGAGATGTCCAAGAAACAGTAAGTTTAGAAGCACAAAATAATGAACAGGCAAAATATTTGGGAGGAACTCAAAAAACAAAATCTGAAGTAATAGAAGAACTTTATACAAAAGGAAAATTAACAAACGAAGAAGTTGCAGTATTGGAAAATAGTGACTCAATAACAATAGGAGGAATAACAATAGATTTTAGCATATTAGGAAAAAAAGGAAAGACATTAGTACAAGCATTTATAGATAATGAGATAAAAGTAGGTGATTATATAACAAACTATAATACAACATTAAATAATACTAATGCAGAAGCGAGTTTAACAACAGAGGAAACAGGATTTGATGGAGGAACCCAGACATATAAAGTGAATACAAATACAACATGGAGAGTTTTAGGATTGAATGAAGACAAAACACAACTTATAATAACTACTGGAAGTCCTATAAAGAAAGAAATGGACTCATCTGCAACAGAGGATTGGAAAAAAAATCCGTATTTATATTTAGATAAAGCAGAAGGATGGTACAACACAAATGATGAGTTAGTATCTAATAATATTTTAGATAAGGTATGTAGTATTTATGCTGGAAAATATGCTAGTACAACCAAAAGTATGAGAATAGAAGATATAAATCTGGCATTAGGTTTAACATTAGATAAGTCTAATAATAAGCTATATAAAACGGCAGATACGTCAAAAACAGAAATAGCAGAATACCGAGGATTTTTTGGAACAAATTATACATATAAAAGGGGTGATTATGCACCAGAAAATTACTTAAAAGAAAAATATCCAACAAAATATACAAATTTAGCTAACAAAAAAGGTGGAAATTCAGTTGCAGGAACAGCTTTTATGTACATATATAAAAGCGCTAATATTGTAGATCAAAGTAGTAAATTGTATGAAGTATTGTTTGACGGAACAGAAGGCAGTTCAAATGGAAAAGCTTACTGGCTTGCGTCTTCTGGTGTCTATGTTGATGACTTCTATTGCGACTTCGGTCCAGGAGCTGTCAAAGAAGGCTTTGCTGTCACTGGAAATGAATTGTTCGATTCGCAGGGCTTTTCCCATGCGTTATGGCTTGCTGTGCGCCCCGTAGTTTATCTACAATCTGGAGTCACGGTTAATGATTTGTCCGTTTCTTCAATTGGTAGAGAAGAAGAATGGACCACAACACTTCCAAATTCATATAATGGCAACAAAAAGCTAGAATACGGAAAAATTACGAAGTCTAATACACCAATGTAAAATTTATAGCTGAAATAAAAAAATAAATGAAATAGATTGGGGAGATTTTCCAGAAGGTCCTTAGGACTTCTGGAAAAAAATTAATATATTATGGGAATTATAAATATAGTAAAAAATGTAAAAGACATACATAAAGAATATGTTGTTTTGGTAAGAGTAGGAAATTTTTACAATTGCTATGGAAGAGATTCATATATTATTTCATATTTATTTAGGATATAAAATAAATATGTATATAGCTCGGCTTTTCATAAAAGTGCATATTGTAAAGTAGTGTCGATATTTATTTGAATTTAGAAATAAATTTTTCAAAAATATGTTAAAGAATAAACAAAAATGTTAATAAAAATTAAAAAGGGCTTGTTTTTATAATATTTTTTGTGTATAATTAATATAATAAAGATGATAATTAATTATCTTTTATAAAAAGTTAGAATACCCTTGCTAAAGTAGGGAATTAAAAAAGTAGGAATATCTTTGCCAAAGTAAGAATTTAAAAAAGTAGGAATATCCTTGCCAAAGTAGGAAATTAAAATAGTAAATATGGCAATCTTTTAAGATTGCCATATTTTTTTAGGAGATGAATATATAGAAAGGGACATTTAAGTGAAAATATTTTAAATAGATGTTGTAATTTTTTATTATTAGAAGAAAAGTTTCAAAAATATGTTAAAGAATAAACAAAAATTTATTGACAGCCACAAAAATATATAGTATAATAATTAACTGTAATCCGCTTAATCAAGGTAACTAAATGTTACAAACATACAGTAACTACCTTTTTTGAGGATTAGCGAGTATACAAATAAGGGAGGTGCATTTAAAATGTACGCAATAATTGAAAGCTGTGGAAGACAATACAAAGTAGCAGAAGGAGATGTAGTATTTTTCGAAAAATTAG
>CAKPNI010000045.1 GCA_934168355.1 uncultured Clostridia bacterium | reverse complement strand
AGAGCAGATGGACAATTTGTTTTAGCTGGAAACATTCTTGTAAGACAAAGAGGAACTAAAATATATCCAGGAACAAATGTAGGAATCGGAAGTGATGATACACTATTTGCTCTAGTTGATGGAACAGTTAAGTTTGAAAGAAAAGGTAGAGATAAGAAAAAAGTTAGTGTTTACCCAGTAGTAGAAGAAAAGGTAGAAGCTACAAAAGCTTAACTAAAATTATATTTTTATAAAAAAGAAAATATCAATAAAAACATTGATATTTTCTTTTTTTTTTAGTAAAATGTATCCGAAGAAAGAAGGAAAAAAAATGGGACAATTTGTACACTTACACATACATAGCGAATTCAGCTTGCTTGATGGTGCAAACCGAATAAAAGACCTACCAGTAAGAGCAAAAGAACTAGGAATGGACGCAATGGCAATAACAGACCATGGGGTAATGTTTGGAGCAATAGACTTTTATAAATCATGCAAAAAAGAAGGAATAAAACCAATAATAGGATGTGAAGTATATGTTGCACCACGTTCAAGATTTGATAGAGAACCGGGAATAGACAATAAATACAATCACTTAATATTACTTGCCAAAAACAACCAAGGATACAAAAACCTAAGTAAATTGGTATCTTTAGGATTTATTGATGGATATTACTACAAACCAAGAATAGACCTAGAAATACTAGAAAAATATAGTGACGGACTAGTATGCCTAAGTGCATGTTTAGCAGGAAGTGTAAATCAGGCACTATTAAATGGTCAAAATGAAAAAGCAGAAGAAATTGCTTTATGGCATAAAAGAGTATTTGGGGAAGACTACTATATAGAAATTCAAAATAATGGAATAAAAGAACAAGTTTTAGCAAACCAAAAACTGGTTCAATTAGCAAGAAAACTAGATATTCCGCTTGTTGCAACAAATGACGCACATTACTTAAAAAGAGAAGATGCATATAACCATGAGGTACTTTTATGTATTCAAACAGGAAAAAGAATGAGTGATGAAGACAGAATGAAGTTTGATACAGAAGAACTATATGTAAAATCACCAGAAGAAATGATAGACTATTTTAAAGCATTTCCAGATGCAATAGAAAACACAGTAAAAATAGCTGAAAAATGTAATGTGGAATTCGAATTTGGACACACAATTTTGCCAAATTACGAAGTACCAGAGGGATTTGAAACTCATTATGATTACCTAGAACACCTATGTAAAGAAGGTATGAAAAAACGATATGGGGAAAATATACCAGAAGAATATCAAAAAAGAGCAGAATATGAGCTAGGTGTTATAAAAAAGATGGGATATGTAGACTATTATTTAATAGTTTGGGACTATATCCATTTTGCTAAATTAAATGATATCCCAGTTGGACCGGGTAGAGGTTCAGGTGCGGGTTCAATTCTAGCATATGCAATAGAAATAACAGATATTGACCCAATGAAATACAACTTACTTTTCGAAAGATTTCTAAATCCTGAAAGAGTAAGTATGCCCGATTTTGATGTGGATTTTAGTGATGAGCAAAGACCAGATGTAATAGACTATGTATGCCGAAAATATGGTCATGATCATGTATCACAAATTATAACATTTGGAACATTAGCCGCTAAAAATGCAATAAGAAATGTAGGAAGAGCATTAGATATTTCACTTGCAGAAACAGATAAAATTGCAAAAATGATACCAAATGAACTTCATATAACAATAAAAAAAGCATTAGAACAAAATATAGAACTAAAAAATCTATATGAAAATGATGAAAGAATACATAAGCTTTTAGATGTATCAATGGCCCTAGAGGGAATGCCTAAAAACACATCAACACATGCATGTGGGGTGGTTATAACAAAAGACCCAGTTGATAGTTATGTTCCTTTATATGTAAGAGATGGACAAAATGCAACCCAATATATAATGACAACACTTGAAGAACTTGGACTATTAAAAATGGACTTTTTAGGATTAAGAACACTTACAGTTATAAAAGATACCAAAGAAATGGTAAAAAAAGACCGTGGAATAGAAGTAGAATTTGATAAAGACATGAATGACCCAAAAGTCTATAAATTATGGCAAGATGGAAAAACATGCCGGGGTATTCCAGTTTGAAAGCCAAGGAATGAAAAACTTTATGCAGGAGTTAAAGCCTGACTGTTTGGAAGACTTGATAGCCGGGGTTTCACTTTATAGACCGGGACCAATGGACCAAATTCCACGTTATGTTAGAGGAAAACAAACCGGAAAAAATGAGTATACACATCCAAGCTTGGAGCCAATATTGAATGTAACCTACGGATGTATGGTATATCAGGAACAAGTTATGCAAATAGTTCGTGACCTAGCAGGATACTCTCTAGGAAGAGCAGATCTAGTTCGTAGAGCCATGGGAAAGAAAAAATTAGATGTAATGGCAAAAGAAAGAGAAGTTTTTATTCATGGCCAAGTAGATGAAGAGGGAAAAGTCATTGTACCGGGCTGTGTAAGAAATGGAATAGACGAAGTATCTGCAAACAAAATATTTGATGAAATGGCAGAATTTGCCAAATATGCATTTAACAAATCACATGCAGCATGTTATGCAGTTGTCTCATATCAAACTGCATATTTAAAAGCATATTATCCATCAGAATTTATGGCAGCAATGCTTAACAGTTACTTAGGAAATTTAGATAAAGTACCTGTATATATAGATGAATGTAAAAGTTTAAATATAGAAATTTTAAAACCAAGTATAAATGAAAGTGAACGTAAATTTACAGCTAAAAATGGAAATATTAGATTTGGTTTAGGAAGCATAAAAAATGTAGGAGAAGAACCTATAAAAAGAATAGTTGAAGAAAGAGAAAAAAACGGAAAATTCGAATCATTTACAGATTTTTGCGAAAGAATTGCAGAAGCAAGTGTTAATAAAAAATGCATAGAAAGTTTGATAAAAGCAGGTGCATTTGATGAATTTGAACAAAACAGAAGTACTTTACTAGCATCTTTTGAAGGAATAGTAGATATAATACAAAGTACAAAGAAAAAAGGCTTAGAGGGTCAATTTTCAATGTTTGATTTAGGTATGGCAAATAATGATACAGAAAATAATATGAATGACATAAAATACACATTTATAGAAAAAGAAGAATTTTCAGAAAAAGAGCTTTTATCACAAGAAAAAGAGATGCTTGGAATATATTTATCAGGGCACCCACTAAGCAAACTAAAAGAAGAAATAGAAAGACAAACTACAATTAGTACAAAAGATATTGATGAAATTGACAATAAAACAAATATAGATGAAGAAAATGTTTCAGAAATTGACATGATGAGTGAATATGACGAGCAAAAAGCAAGTAAATTTAGAGATGGACAAGAAGTAAAAATAGCTGGAATAATTACATCCATAAAAAAGAAATTCACAAAAACAAACAGAATAATGGCTTTTGTAACAATTGAAGATTTATATGGACAAGCAGAAGTAATAGCATTTGAAAATGCCTATTTAGCAGCAAAAGATAGCCTAATGGAAGAAAATATTGTCTTAATAAAGGGACGATTAAGTATAAGAGAAGAGGAAAAAACATCAATAATTGCAAATGAAATAACAAATTTTGGGGTTCAAAAAAGAAGAGTTTTATTGATAAATATTACAAATTTAGATGAACCAACAAAAAAGAAATTAAGAGGTGCAATAAAATACTTTAATGGTGAAATGAACAATATTGGTGTTGAAGTTAAAGACAAGGAAAATATTTTAAAATGTGGAGCTATCTATTTAACTGAACCTATTTTGGAAGTTTTTCAAGATATTGTTGGAAAAGAAAATATTGAATTAAAGGAAATATAAGAAGGGAAGTAGACAAAAGATGTTGAAAGATAAAAATATATATTTAATACCATGTTTAGGTTTTTTATCTGTAATACTTGTAGGTTGGATAGTACTTATGATGCCAATTTGCAATAATGGTGGCATTACTCCATTTGATGCACTATTTACTGCAGTTTCTGCAACTTGTGTAAATGGTTTAACAACAGTAAATCTGTCAACAGAGTATAGCTTTTTAGGACAGATTGCAATTGCAATAATTACAGAAATTGGAGCAATTGGATTTGTAACCTTTATATCTTTTATATTAAATTTTAAAAAGAAAAAAATGAGTTTATCTGAAACACTTCTTTTAAGTAGTGCGTTAAATGACAATAATTATGGAAAATTGAAACAAAGGCTAAGGGAAGTAATAAAATATACAATAATAATTCAAATTATTGGAGCTACTTTGTTGGCAATCGATTTTATACCTAGATTTGGAATGAAAAATGGAATTTGGTACAGCATATTTCATTCAATTACAGCCTTTTGCAATGCTGGATTTGATATAATTGGAGATAACAGTTTAGTTATGTTTTCTAAGAATATATATGTAAATATTGTATTTATTGCATTAATGTTTTTAGGCTCAATTGGTTATTTTGTAATAGAAGATATAATTAGTTGTATAAAGAAAAACAGTTTTTTACATATCAGTTTTCATACAAAAATTGTGTTAACTGCAAGCATAATAATTTATTTGGTTTCAATAGTTTTATTAAAAATTGCAGAGCCAAATTTGAGCTTATTAGAAGCGGTATTTACAAGTGTAACCGCAAGAACGACTGGATTTTCGACAATTGATATGTCAAGTACATTGCCAATTACTAAATTTATAATATCATTTCTTATGATAATAGGTGGAGCACCGGGTTCTACCTCTGGAGGAATTAGAATTACATCAATTGCAATTTTAGCTTTAACTGTTAGAGCAACTCTTAGAAATAAAAAAGATGTAATAGTTTATTATAAGAAGATTGATTTACAAACCATAAGACAGGCTATAACTAATATTGTGATATGTGTAATGCTTGTTTTGATATCTATGTTTATAATGGAAAAAGTTCAGGTTATGAGGCTTGATAATAACTTATTTATGTGTGCATCAGCTTTTTCTGCAACTGGCTTGTCTGTTACAAATGTGGCTGAAATGAATTTTGCGTCTAAAGCTATTTTGACGGCTTTGATGTATATTGGAAGAGTTGGTCCGATTTCGATACTTTCTATTCTTATTTTTAAGAAAAAGGAAAATCAAAATATTGAGTATGTTTCGGGAAATGTTATGTTATAGGAGGATAAAGTTATGAAAAAACAGTGTATTGTTATAGGTTTAGGAATTTATGGTATGAATGTTGCAAGAAAACTTTCTGAAGAAGGGATGGAGGTTTTTGCAATTGATAAGGATATGAGATTGGTTGAACGTGCAAGTAATTTTGCAACTAAAGCAGTTTGTATGGATATTACTAATATTGATGCTTTTGATGGTATCCCTGTTGGTGATTTTGATGTTGGTGTTGTTGGTATTGGAGAGAGTGTATCTGTTAGTATTATTACTTGCTTGGCTCTTAAAGAAGCGGGTGTTAATTATGTTATTGCTAAAGCGGGTGATAAGCTTCATAAGAGGATTTTGGAGAAGCTTGATGTTGATGAGATTGTGCTTCCAGAGGAGTATTTGGGGGTTATGACGGCGAAGAGTATTTTGGAGAGTAAAGAGATTAAAAAGGTGTAAGTTATTGTTACATCTTTTTTAGTTGACCTGCCCAAGATACAGACAAGTGTTGCTGATTTCATATTATTAATGGCTCTTTTCACAATTTAAGAGCTTCTATGCGAAATTTTTGGCACCCTTTCTGTGCTCTTTCTTTTTGGGAAAAGAAAGCCACGAACATTTTCCGAAAATTTCGCAAAGAATCTCTAAAATTGTTCCAGTCACACATTAATAATATGAAATCAACAACACTTGCCTGCATCTTGGGCTTACTCTATAGGAGGGAGAAATTTTGGTTAAAAACGAACAAATTTTTGAAAAAGTATTGACAAGATTGAAAATGAGATATATAATTCATGATGTCGAAAGCGAACAAGAATTTGCAAAAAAGATTTAAGGAGGAGAATGTTATGATAGGATTATTAAATAAAAGAAATAGAATAGAAAAAGAATTAGGGAAAAGTGTAAAGATTTTTGGAAAAACAATATCAGTAAATGTTATATATAGTAGAGTAAAAAATCCAGAGCTTGATTTAGTTGGAAATATCATAAATGTATATCTTCCAAGCAAATATAAAAGAAATGGAAATGTAGAAATAGTAAAACTTGCAATAGAAAAAATGTATCAAGAAATAGCAAGGGTCGAAATTGAAAATGTGATGGAAGAAACAAGAATAAAGATGAATGGGTTGGCACCAGAGAATTATGTTATTAGGAAAATACCAAATAAGCTTGCCAAAACTATAGATATGAAAACTATAGTTATAAATCCTGAAATAGTAAAATATGATAAGAAAGTCTTGAAATATGTGGTGTTACATGAATTTTGTCATTTAAAATATAAAACACATTCTAAAGGATTTTTTGAGATGATGGAGAGATATATGGAGGATTATGATTTTTATGATTGTATATTAAATGTGGCATAAAAATATACGAAATTTGTGGTAAATTAAAATAAATTGTGTTATACTGTTAATATAAAATTTAGAAGAGGAGAGGAAATATGTCGCCAATAAGAGAAAAGTTTGTAAATATTATTAAAAATTTGCCATACAATATAGATGAAGAGATATTAAAAAAGAGCACAGAGGAAATTTTAAAAGATGTTACACAAAGGTATGTAGATACCTTTGGGGTTGAGGATTTAACCGAAGATGATAAGGAATGCATAAGAGCTTTAATTGGAGACAAAATATAACTTTGAAAAAGGAGAAGATGAATATGGATGAAAATGAAAAGATTGATATAGGAAAAATTGATGAACTTTTGGAAAATACACCAACTGATGATGGAACATTTTATGGAGCATTATATGATTTATACTTTTTTATTGGAATTTTAAAAGGTATTGATGATGCAAACAATGGAAGAGAAATGACCTTAGAGGAATCAGAAGAGAGGATGATGTATAAATATGCAAATTATAATGCGAGATATGGCTCATAATGCTATTGATAATATAATATATTATGTATCGGAAAAAAATGAAAAAATTTATATAAATAACATAATTAATTGCAAACAAGATTTCAAAATATTTTTAAAATTACATAATTATTTCAAAAATTACTATATTTTTTAATTCAAAAAAATCAATTTTTATATTAAAATTACAAATACACACATATTAAAATAATATCATCATACCTCTTGACATCATCAAACCTAAAATGTTATACTAAGATGGTAGAAAAATATATTTAATAAAAAAGACAAGTTTTAATATATATATTTATTCGCACATTGAAAATTAAATAAGAAAGAGGTGTATGATTATGAACAGTGTAATCGTAGTCGCAACTTTCTTAATCTCGCTTGCAATAGGAATAATTGTTGGAATGACAATTAGAAAAAAAATTGCAGAATCTAAAATTGAAAGTGCAGAACAAGAAGCTAAAAGAGTAGTAGACTTAGCAAAAGTCGAGGCTGAAAACATGAAAAAAGAAGAAATATTTAAAGCAAAAGAAGAAATCATGAATAGCAGAAAAGAATTAGATCAAGAGATTAAAGAAAGAAGAAGCGAAGTACAAAAACAAGAATCAAGAATGATTCAAAAAGAAGAAAATTTAGACAGACGTTCAGAAAATCTAGAAAAGAAAGAGAGAGATTTAGATAAGGAATATCAAAGTCTAGAAAATCAAAAAGAGGAAGCAAACAAAATTTATGAAAAGCAGGTAGAAGAACTTCAAAGAATAGCCTCATTAAGCAAAGACGAGGCAAGAGAATATTTGCTAAGTGAAATGGACAAAGAGATAACTACTGAAAAGGCAAAATTAATCAGAGAGTTAAATCAAAAAGCAAAAGAAGAAGCAAACAAAAACGCAAAGGAAATCATATCATATGCAGTACAAAAGTGTGCAGCAGACCACACATCAGAAACAACAGTATCAATAGTTAGTCTTCCAAGTGATGAAATGAAAGGAAGAATAATAGGAAGAGAAGGAAG
>CAKPNI010000044.1 GCA_934168355.1 uncultured Clostridia bacterium | reverse complement strand
CTTTTTAGCACTCTTTCTTTTAGACTGCTAATAATATATACCTTATTTTAGCAAATGTCAATAGGTATTTGCTAAAAATTTTTTATTTTTCATCGACACGGTTCGACAAATCTTTGGGGATTTTTGTTGTATAATAGTTGTATATTTTCATCTAAAAGGGGGTGAAAATTGTGAATACGAAAAAGCGAAAGAAAAAAAGTAAAAGTAATTTTTCAAAAATTATACATAAATTAGTAAAAGCAATAAAATTTATTTTTGATTTTTTACAATTACTGAAGTCGATAATGGATTTTTTCCATTAAAGAAAAACGGTATCTTCCACCAGGATACCGTTTTTTGTTTTGGGTACTTTGTGTACCATCTTATTTTCACCTTCATTGGTTAAATCATGAATACGAATTTATACTTCTATTATACTAAAAATAAAAATTTTTGCAATACTTTTTTCAATTTTTTTCCAAAAATCGTTCGACAAATTTCGACAAACTATATTCTTGTAAAGAACAACCCAATAACAATTATTCCAATAATTACTCTATAAATAGCAAATACTTTAAAGCTACCTTTTTTCAAATAATCAAGCAAGAATTTTATAATTAAAACACCAACAATAAAACTTGCAATTACCCCAACCAAAAAAGGTAATCCAAAAGTAAAGTTTGCCAAATCAAACACAACTGCTGCAAATGTAATTGGTGCAGCTAACATAAATGAATATTTAGCAGCTGATTCTCTATCAATATTTAAGGCTCTTGCAACTGTCATTGTAATTCCTGAACGTGAAACTCCTGGAAAAGCTGCAGCAAAAGCTTGTGATAAACCAATTAGCATAGATTGTTTAAAAGTAATTTTTTCATATTTAACTGTTGATTTTGCTTTTTTATCTACAACATATAAAATTATACCCATTACAATTAATGTTATAGCAATTATAAGCATTTCTACATTTAAATTATCACCTATAATTTTTTCTGATATTTTATCTAATATTAAACTTAATATTCCAGCAGGAATTGTTGCAAAAACTATGTACCAAAACATTCTTCCATCTGTTGTTCTTTTTTTGTGAACTACTTGGTTATAACCACCTTTTATTAATTTTATCCAATCTTTGTAAAAGAATAATACTATTGCCAAAAGTGTTCCTAAGTGAAGTGCAACATCAAACGAATCTGATATCGTTTCCCATCCAAACACCCATGGAAATAAGTTTAAATGTGCCGAACTTGACACTGGTAAAAATTCAGTTAATCCTTGAACTATACCTAAAATTAATGCATGTATTATATCTGTCATTTTTTCTACTCCTTTTTTATTTCATTTTATTCCGTATAATCTACATTATACTGTTCTCCATCAATTTCTCCTAATGAATAATATGTTATTCCATCATGTTCTATTCCATTTACTAAGATAACACTTCTTGTATCTATATTTAACATGAAATCATAGGTAATCCCCTCTATATCTAGATCATCTTTAATGCTTTCTTTACTAAAGTATTTAAATCCGCGAAATTAGTCCTATATCAGAATCTGTTATATTATTCCTTCTTGCTTGATTATAAGCTTTTATACATTCATCTTCTTTTCCGCTTTCACTTACTAATACTCCCTTGTTCCACTTCTCTTCATCACCGTTTTTCTTATTTTCATACCAATCATTAACTTCTGATTGCATAACTTTCATTTGATGAATAGCATTGTAATACCTAGATTCTCTTGCAGTTGATATTCCACTATAAGTTGTAATTGAAGCTAAAATCATAAGAACAATTACAGTAACTACTAATGAAATCATTGTTATTCCTTTGTTTTGTTTTAGCATAATTACCTCCTCATCCGTTTAACATTTTTTCTAGTACTAATATAAACATCGCATGGCTCCAACCAAGGCCAATTACCCAATTAGCTGATAATGTATTATTATCTACCTGTTCTCCTATAAAGTTTAATTTACTTACCGTTTTTACCACAAAATCAAATGTTTCTTTTGCCTTTGTTTTCTCGCCCTTTTCTAAGTAATATAAGGTCATCCACATATTTGCAATAGGCCAAGGATTTCCATTCATATAATGGTCCCCTTCAAATCTTTGTAAACCTCCTGTATATGTGCGTAAACTTAAGTTTATTCTTTCTATAGTATTTAACACATTTTTTTCCTTTGGTGTAAATACATTAAATGGAGTGACACTTCCAATTATACTTATATCCATTTTTTTATCGTTTGCATTTCTCACATAAGATTTCTTTTCTTCATCATACATATTTTCATTTATGTATTTCTTTATTTCTACTAAAAGTTTTTCTATTTCTAATTTTGATTTTAGAATTTTTTCGTCTTTTAATCTATTGTTTTCAAAATCTGATACATTTTTGCCAAGTGATTTATATATTTTAAGCATTGACTCAAATGAAGCATATATGCAAGCTAGAGAATATAAATGAATTCCCTCACACATTTCCCATAAGTCATAACTTACATGATATTTGCCAGTTTTTTCCAGTAAATCTTTGACATATCTTTTTAAGAAATCCACTGCTTTTTCGCACATTTGCAATGTCTCTTTTAAAAATTTTTCATCTTTTGTATATTGATAATGTGAATATACCCCATATACCACACTTGCAGTTTCATCAATTTGATATCCCCAACATGGAGCAAGTCTTCCATCTGAGAAAAATCTTTGTTCCCACATTCCATTTTTGCTTTGAGTTTGCTTGCAAAATACTTTATAAAATTTTTCAACTTCTTCTGTCATTCCCAAAGCATCCATGGCTTTTGTTGTAAATACTGCATCTCTTGGCCAAGTATATGCATATCTTCCACATTTGGTAAAGTTTTCGTCAATCTCTGCCGAGGCTATTATTCCACCTGTTTCAGAATTAGTTAATAACGGGAATAGTAATATTGTCCTATAGTAAATATCTGCTAATTTTTCTTCATAACTATTTTTTGGTTCTTTCATATTTAATTTGTCATGTGATTTTACATATTTTCTCCAATAAGATTTTGCTTTTAGATATTCAGATGAAAAGTCGATTCTTCTTATTCTTTCAATTTCTGTTTCAAAATCTGCCATAATTTTTGGTTGTGACTCTAGTAAAACGCATATATCTATTTGCTTTTTCTCGCCCGGTTTTATTATTTCCATATCATACGAAATCGAAGATTCATTTGACATTCCTATATAGTCTTTGTCCCAAATTTCACCTGATTTTATGTTGTTCCAACTTCCATGAATTTGGTGTGATAATGTTTTTGGTTCTTTACTAAATGTTGATATCATAAAATCATGTGCATATTGTACCATTCCATTATCAATTTCTGTACATCCCACAAAATTGTTTGTGTCTGATAGTATTCCTTGATGTATTAGGAATTTTATATTTAAGTCTATTGAATTTTCATTTATTAATGTATATCTTCTCACTAGAACATTTTCTTTTATAGGTACAAAGTCTGTTTGTAGAATTTTTAGCTCGAAATAGGTATTTGTTATTTCTGTATTTAATATGTTTGTATCGACATCGTAGTATTGTTTGTATACGTTGTTTATATCATCATGTAAATAGATTAAATCTGAATCATTTATTTTTACTCCAACATGACTAAAATCTATATATTGCCTTATACTTCTTCCCGGAAAGTATAGTCTTTGTAGTTCTCCTTTTCCTGTAAATGTTGCAAGTACATTTTTATTTCCTATTATTGCTTCGTTTAGGTATTTTTCCATTTTATTTTATCCTTTCGTTTTTGTGACTCATTGGGACCGGTTCTTTTTGTGGCTTGGCTCATCGGGACCGGTCCCAATGAGTCATTTGCATACTATCCCTCTATAATTTTCAATATACTTTGTTCTAAATCTTTCATTTTCTCTTTAATTCTAAACATATCTTCATCTTTCAATTCCTTATTATCCAAATCCTCTTGAACAGAAGCCTTCATGTCATCAATTTGAGATTGTAACCTAGAAAGTCTTTGAACAATTTCAGCCTTAATAGTCTTAGGTTTGTGAGTCTTAATAGTTGATAACAATTCTGGCATTTCTTTAACATCATAAGTTTCCCCATAACTTGGTATAGTAACCGGAATTTTAGCTTCTTGAACAATTTTTTCCTTTAAAGCTTCTTCAGAATCTTCCTCACCATGTATTAAAAATATATGTTTAGGTTTTTGACCATTAAATGAATATACAAAATTCATAAGCCCCTCTTGGTCAGCATGACCTGAATACCCTTCGATATATTCAATTCTGGCATTTACAGCAATTTCTTCACCAAATATTTTAACTTTTTTCGCTCCATTTACTATGCTATATCCAAGTGTTCCCGGAGCTTGGTATCCTACAAATAATATCGTATTTTTAGGGTTCCATAAATTATGTTTTAAATGATGTTTTATTCTTCCTACATCACACATACCACTTGCTGATATTATAATTGATGGAATAATATTTTCATTTAATGCTCTTGACTCATCAGCAGTTGTTGTAAAATGAAGTCCCGGAAATTCTAGTGGATTATCTCCTTTTTCGATTTCAGCTTTTGTTCCATCATCAAATAAGTCCATGTTTTCTCTAAATACTTCTGTTGCAGAAATCGCTAAGGGACTATCTACATATACAGGAGCTCTCATAAGTGTTTTGTATTCTCTAATAAATTCTTCATCATTTGTATTTTCTTTGATTTTATTTAATTCATACAAAATTTCTTGAGTTCTTCCAACTGCAAATGATGGTATTACTACATTTCCCCCGCCATTTAATGTTTCAGAAACTATTTTTAAGAAAAGTGTTGCTTTTTCATCATTTCTTATATGAAGACGATTTCCATAAGTTGATTCCATTACTAAATAGTCTGTTTCACTTATCATGGTTGGTTCATTAAGTAATGGTATATCATTATTTCCAATATCACCTGAAAATACTATTTTTTCTTTTTTTCCATCTTCTTCTACCCAAATTTCTATAATACTTGAACCAAGCATATGTCCTGCATCATTAAATCTAACTTTTATTTCAGGTGTTATTTCTAAAATTTGACCATAACTTACTTCTTTAAAAATCTCCAAACATCTTGCTGCATCTTCTGCTGTGTACATCGGAGGAAGTGCTTTTTCACCTCTTCTTTCTCTTTTTCTATTTTTCCATTCAATTTCCATTTCTTGAATATGTCCACTATCTGGCAACATTAAACTACATAAATCACATGTTGCTTTATGTGCATATACTGGTTTTCTATATCCATCATTATACAATTTTGGTATTCTTCCCGAATGGTCGATATGTGCATGTGTTAATAACATAAAATCGATTTCATTTACATCAAAATCAAATGGTGCTTGATTATCAAACTCGTCTTCAGCTGCTCCTTGGTACATTCCACAATCTACTAAAAATTTTTTTCCTGCTGCTTCTACTAAATAATTTGAACCTGTAACTGTTTTTGCAGCCCCTAAAAATGTAATTTTCATAAAATATCTTCTCCCTTATATAAATAATTTTGTTTTTTTATTTAATTTTATCTTTATGTCTTGTTTTACTATATTTTCTAGTTCAATTTTACTGTCTTCTATTTCCTCGTCATATATTGTAATATAAAATTTTTCTTCATCTTTAGTTAATTTTAAATTTATGTTTTCTAATTCTATGATTTTAGATAAAAATAAATTTTCCATAATATCATAATTTTTCTCTTTGTCTTTTGCTATTTTGGTAATTATTTTAAATTCTTCTGCTTTATCTATTAATGCCTTTACCAATTTATTTAAACACCTTTTTAATTCTTTTGTTTGATGAATATTTTTTTGATTATCAATTGGTAAATAACTATAATATCTGTATTTATATATTAAATCAATTATTTCGGCTTTTTCTTTTGCATTTGTTACCTCTAAATACATACATTTTATAATTTGTTTTTGCAAATTGATAAGTTCCTTTTTGAAGTCTAAATCTTCTATATTTTCAAAATATTCGAATTCCTTTTCTATATTTTTCTTCATTTCCAAAAAGTTTTTAGGTATCATCATTTTATTATAATTTTCTATTTCCGAAAGTAGTTCTTCTCTTTCTTTTTTTAAATTATTTTTTAAAACCCTTATACTAAAAATCTTCTTTTCTAATGGTAATTTTTCGTTTTTTTCTTCATATTCTTCAGCAAGTAAATTTTTATCATTTATTATTTGGTCTAATCTTTTTATTTCTTTTTCTTTTTTCTTTTTGTTTTTAGATATTGTTTCCAAATATTTTGGTTTATCACTTATTTCATTTTTTTCATCTTCAAACTCTTCAGATTTTTCTGTAATTTTCTTTTTAAAGTCTTCATCATAATTTGCTTTTAATTTTAGTGCTACTCGTATTAAATTTTTGATGATATTATTTCTTTCTTTTTTACCATATTTATTTTCTATTTCACTTTGGAATAAATCTAAATAATCAACAAGTGGCTCGTAGTTATTTACCCATTTGTCTACAAATTTATTGTTACATAGAAATATCATATTTTGATATAACAAATTGTAATTTAAATCTTCTATGTCTTTTGTAATTATATTCCAAGAAAACCCGTTGAAGTCCCTTAATGGCTCTACAATGTTTATATTATTTCCAATATTTAACATATCTGAAAGTGCCTCTTCAATGCTCTCATCTATATATCTAACTACCATATTTCGTTTTTGAATTTTTGCTATTCCATATAAAATTTTGTTTTCAATTGGTAAACATTTTATTTCTTGTTTTTCGCTATCTACCACTGCTTTTTCATTACTATTTATTGGCATAAATGTTATTTGTTTGCAATCTTTATCTACTATGTTTATTAGTTTTTCTATATATTCTTTTTTTTCAAATGTTTCTCTTTTTACTGTTTTGTAATCTTTATAACCATTTTCTATTTTGTAAAACATGCTTAGTAATGTGTTTTTTACTTCTTCTGAGAAGTCTTTTTTACTCAGCACTTCTTCTAGTTTGTTGTTATAGTCTTTTTTTACAAACTTTGTTAAAAAATTACTTTTCTTTTGCAAAGTTCTCTCCCTCTTTTCTGTTGCTCATTTAAGTTACTCTTCCACATTGCTTCCCATCTTCATCTCAGCAAGTTTCTCCAAAGTCCACAACACCTCTCTAGGCTTGCTTCCTTGATATCCTGAAATTACGCCTCTTTCTTCCATTTGGTCAATTATTCTTCCTGCTCTAGCATATCCAACTTTAAACTTTCTTTGTATAAATGAAGTAGAAGCTTGTCCTGTTTCAACAACAGTATCAATTGCATCTTGTAAAAATGGGTCTGTATCATCTTCTGCAGCTTGGTCTGCTGCTAAGTTCTTAATCTGCTCATCTTTTCCGCCATTTTCTATTGTGTCTAATATATCTTCACTATAAACTGCTGTTCCATTTGATTTTACAAAATTAACAATTTGCTCAACTTCTTCGTCTGATACAAATGCTCCTTGTACTCTTGTTGGTTTTGATGCTCCTGATGGGAAATATAGCATATCTCCTTTTCCTAAAAGTTTTTCTGCTCCAACTTGGTCTAAAATTGTTCTTGAATCTACTTGTGATGATACTGCAAATGCTATTCTTGATGGTACATTTGCTTTTATTAAACCTGTAATTACATCAACTGATGGTCTTTGTGTTGCAATTACCAAGTGCATTCCAGCTGCTCTTGCTTTTTGCGCTAATCTACAAATTGATTCTTCAACTTCTTTTGCAGCTACCATCATTAGGTCTGCCAACTCATCTATTATTATTACTATTTGTGGAAGTTTTCCTGTTTTCTCATGTTCAGCTGCTTTATTGTATCCAACTAGGTCTCTTACACCTTTTTCTGCAAATAAGTTGTAACGGTTGTCCATTTCTTGTACTGCCCATGCTAAAGCTCCTGCTGCTTTTTTAGGGTCTGTAACTACTGGAATTAATAGGTGTGGTATTCCATTATATACTGAAAGTTCAACTACTTTTGGGTCTACCATTACAAGTTTTACCTCACTTGGTTTACTATTATATATTATACTTGTTATTATTGTATTTATACAAACTGATTTACCTGAACCTGT
>CAKPNI010000043.1 GCA_934168355.1 uncultured Clostridia bacterium | reverse complement strand
GGAAAAGGTGTATTAAAAGCAGTAGAAAACGTAAATACAATAATTAGAGATAAAATAATAGGAATGAATGCCTATGACCAAGTAGGATTAGATAAAACATTAATAGAATTAGATGGAACAGAAAATAAAGGAAAATTAGGAGCAAATGCAACACTTGGAGTTTCACTTGCAGTTGCAAGAGCTGCTGCTAGTTCTTTGGGAATGGAATTATATAACTATATTGGTGGAATAAATGCAAAAGTACTTCCAACACCAATGATGAACATCATGAATGGTGGAAAACATGCAGATTCAACACTTAGTGTACAAGAATTTATGATAATGCCAGTTGGAGCAAAATCATTTACAGAATGTATGAGAATGGGAGCAGAAGTATATCATAACTTAAAGAAAGTTCTTAAAGAAAAAGGATTATCAACAGCTGTTGGTGATGAAGGTGGATTTGCACCAAACGTTAAAGATGAGGACGAAGCATTAGCAATAATAATGGAAGCAATTGAAAAAGCTGGATACAAACCAGGTGAAGATATTTGCTTAGCATTAGACTGTGCTGCTACAGAAATGTATGATGAAGCTAAAAAAATAGGAAAAGAAGGAGAATATCATTTCTGGAAAATAGGTGTTACAAAAACATGTGACGAAATGATAGACTTTATAGAAGACCTATGCAATAGATATCCAATAATCTCAGTAGAAGATGGATTAGCAGAAGAAGACTGGGATGGATGGAAAAAATTAACAGATAGATTAGGAAAGAAAGTTCAATTAGTTGGAGATGACTTATTTGTTACAAATATTAAGAGATTACAAAAAGGTTTAGATTTAGGAGTAACAAATAGTATATTAATTAAATTAAACCAAATAGGAACTTTAACAGAAACATTAGATGCAATTGAACTTGCTAAGAAAAATGGTTATACAGCTGTTGTATCACACAGAAGTGGTGAAACAGAAGATACTACTTTAGCTGATGTTGCAGTTGCTACAAATGCAGGACAAATCAAAACTGGTGCTCCTTGTAGAACTGATAGAGTTGCTAAATACAATAGATTATTAAATATTGAAAACGACCTTCAAGATGCTGCAATTTATGCTGGTAGAAAAGGATTAAATGTGTAATAATTTCTTTACTTTTGGAAACATATGATTACATGAATTATTGACAAATTAGATAAAATGCGATAAAATCGTCATTATATTAGAAAAATATAGTGACGATTTTTGTGCGTATATATGGCGCAAAAAAGGAGGGCCGTTGATGGAAACAAAAAATAAATTAGAAGAAAAGTACAATCCAAAAGAATTTGAAGAAAAATTATATCAAAGATGGGAAGAAAAAGGCTATTTTAAACCAAGTATGGACAAAAACAAAAAGCCATACTGCATAATGATGCCACCGCCAAATGTAACAGGAAAACTGCATATGGGTCATGCGTTAGATGGAACAATACAAGATGTATTGATAAGAACAAAAAGAATGCAAGGATATGATTGTTTATGGTTACCAGGAAGTGACCATGCAGCAATATCAACAGAAATGAAAGTTGTACAAAAACTAAAATCAGAAGGAAAAACAAAACAAGAATTAGGAAGAGAAAAATTCCTAGAAGAAGCATGGGATTGGACACATGAATATGGTGGAATAATTCAAAGACAACAACGTAAACTTGGATGTTCATGTGATTGGGATAGAAATAGATTTACATTAGATGACGGAATGAGTGACGCAGTATTAGAACAATTTGTAAGTTTATATAACAAAGGTCTAATATATAAAGGAACAAGAATGGTAAACTATTGCCCAAGTTGTAAAACATCAATATCAGATGCGGAAGTAGAATATAAAGAAGAGCCATCACACCTATGGCATATAAGATATAAAATTGTAGATAGTGATGGATATGTAGAAGTTGCAACAACAAGACCAGAAACAATGCTAGGTGATACTGCTGTTGCTGTACATCCAGATGATGAAAGATACAAAAATATAGTAGGCAAAAAATGTATTTTACCAATAATGAACAAAGAAATTCCAATAATTGCAGATGAATTTGTAGAAAAAGAATTTGGAACAGGATGTGTAAAAATCACACCAGCTCATGATATGAATGACTATCAAGCAGGATTAAGACATAACTTAGAGATAGTAGAAGTATTTGATGAAAGCAACAAAATGAATGACTTAGTTCCAGAGCTAAAAGGAATGGATATATTAGATGCTCGTAAAATAATAGTAGAAAAACTTCAAAAATTAGGAGCGCTTGTAAATACAGAAGATTACACACATAATGTTGCTAAATGTGAAAGATGTAAAACAACAATAGAACCAAGAATATCAATGCAATGGTTTGTATCAATGAAAGATTTAGCAAAAAGAGCAGCAGATAGTGTAAGAAATGGAAAAACAACATTTATACCAAAAAGATATGAAAAACAATATTTCAATTGGCTAGACAATATCCAAGATTGGTGTATATCACGTCAGTTATGGTGGGGACACAGAATTCCAGCATATTATTGTGACGAATGTGGAGAAATTACAGTCAGTAAGGCAAATCCTGGCAAATGTTCAAAATGTGGTTCAAGCCATATCCATCAAGATGAAGACACATTAGACACATGGTTTAGTTCTGCATTATGGCCATTTTCAACACTTGGTTGGCCAAATACAGAAAACGAAGACTACAAGAGATTTTATCCAACAAATGTATTAGTTACTGGATTTGATATAATAACATTCTGGGTATCAAGAATGATGACACAAGGACTAGAATTTACAGGCAAAGAGCCATTTAAAGATGTATTAATACATGGAATAATTCGTGATAGTCAAGGAAGAAAAATGTCAAAAACATTAGGAAATGGTGTGGACCCATTAGATGTTATAGAAAAATATGGAGCAGATGCATTAAGATTTTCAGTACTTTCTGGAACAACAATGGGAAATGACATAAAATACATGCCAGAAAAACTAGAGCAAGCATCAAATTTTGCAAATAAAATTTGGAATGCTGCAAAATTTGTTACAATGAATTTACCAGAAGTAGAAAAAATAAAAGCATTTGAAGAAAAGGCAATAGAAAACAACAAATATAGTGGAGAAATGCTTGAAATAGAAGATAAATGGATAATAAACAAATTAGAAAATCTAATAAATGAAGTAACAAGAAATATTGAAAATTATGATCTTGGAATCGCAATAGATAATATTTATAGTTTTATAAGAGACGAATTTTGTGATTGGTATATAGAAATGGCAAAAACAAGATTATATAGTGAAGAAGAAGCAAAAAAAGTACAAGTATCATATGTATTATTAAATGTACTTTCTTCAAGTTTAAAATTATTACATCCATTTATGCCTTTTATAACATCTGAAATTTACGATGTTATATCAAAATATACAGACAATAAGGAACTTATGGTATCAGATTGGCCTATTACCCAAAATATAGAATTTGTAGATGATGCTAAAATTGTAGAAACTATAAAAGACATAATTGTTGAAATACGTAATATAAGAGCCAAAATGAATGTTCATCCAAGCAAAAAAACAGATTTAATATTTGTTACAAAATATGTTAAAGAAATTGAAGAATCAAAAGATTTTATAATTAAATTAGGATTTGGAGAAAATTTAATCGTTAAAGAAAAAGTAGATGATCTTCAAGGAAATATGATTAGCATTGTAAAAGAAGGTATTGAAGTTTATATTCCTCAAAATGGTTTAGTTGATTTGGAAGAAGAGGCTAAGAGAAAAGAAGAGGAAATTAAGAAGATTGAATTTGAAATACAAAGAGCTGAAAAGATGCTTTCTAATCCAGGTTTTGTAAATAAGGCTCCAAAGGAAAAGGTTGATGAAGAAAAAGCTAAGTTGGAGAAATATAAAGAAATGCTTGAGAAGATTAAATAAAATTAGGAATAATAAATAAGAATTATAAAAAACACTTGTAAAAACAAATGAAATAGTATAGAATACTGTCATAAAATAAAACAAAAAAAGAGGTATAAAAATGCAAAAGATAATAAACGCTGAAACCCTTGCAGGAGTACACACACACACACACACACACACACACACACGGGTAATTTTAGAAAAATAAAATAAATAGAAGAAGCAAGCAAAATAAACCTATAAAGCAATAGGTTAGTTTTGCTTGCTTTTGGCGTTTGTAATTTGCATTAATACCGAAAAAAGAAAAGGAGGAAAAGAAATGAATTTACAACAAAAATTCAAAAGAAACAAAGGAATAACGTTAATAGCGTTAGTAGTAACAATTATTGTTTTGTTAATTTTAGCACGGAATAAGTATTAATATGCTAACAGGGCAAAACGGAATACTAAATAGAGCGTCAGAGGCAAAAGACAAAACAGGAATATCACAGGAAGAGGAAAGTGTAAAACTTTCAATATCAGATGCATTAACACAAGGATTAGGTTCAATTACAACGGAAAATTTACAAACAGCTTTAACAAATAATGGATTAAAAGGTTCGTTAACTGGAAATGGTCCATGGGTTTATACTGGGGAGTATAGGAAATATGATATTGAAAAAAGTGGCAGTATGACGAGCGAAGATAATAATAGTAGTTCAAGCGACAAAATCGTAAAAATAATGGGAAAATATGGCGTGTCAGAAGATGGTAGACTATGGGAAATGGATGTAGATAAAGAGAATATTCAACCAGAAACTTGGACAGAAATTAATAAAAAAAATGAAGTGAGTGAAATAAAAAAAATAGATAAAACGATTTCTTGCCAAGGAGAGTTTTTTTACATAATAACAAAAAGTGGAGAAGTATATGCCTGGGGAGTAAATCATTGGGGTCAATTAGGAATAGGAAATAAAAATTATCAAAGCAAGCCTGTAAAAGTTACGGGACTATCAAATATTGAAGAAATATATACACAAGGAGATTTTTCGTTTGCAAAAACAAAATCAGGAGAATTGTATGCTTGGGGAATGAATTATAGTGGTCGCTTAGGAGTAGGAAATGAAAATGACCAACTTGTACCAACGAAAATTAATAATATATTAGGAGTTACAAGTGTATATATATGGGAAAATTCGAATGTAACTTTTGCAAAAACTAAAACGGGAGATATATATGCTTGGGGAGAAAATAACTATGGTCAGTTAGGAATTGGGAACGAAGATGACCAAAGTGTGCCTGTAAAAGTTACGGGATTATCAAATATTGAAGAAATATATACACAAGGGGATTTTTCGTTTGCAAAAACTAAAACAGGAGATATATATGCTTGGGGAGAAAATTGTTATGGTCAATTAGGAATAGGAAATAATGATGATCAAAGCATACCAGTAAAAGTCAATGGATTAACTAATGTTGAAGAGTTGTACTTGAACCGTGATAATGTATATGCGAAAACGGCAAGTAGAGAACTATATGCTTGGGGAGAAAATGCGGATGGAGAATTAGGAATAGGAAACGATGAACAACAAATTTTACCAGTAAAAATTGAAGGAATATCTAATGTTGAAGAAATATATGTGAGTGATAATGATGTGTATGCTAAAACTATATTAGGTGAAGTATATGTGTGGGGAGGAAATTTTGATGGAGAATTAGGAATTGGTAACACAAATAGTCAAATTATTCCTATAAAACTTATAGGCTTAACTAATGTTGAAAGGATTTTTTTGGATTGTTCAGATGAAAAATGCAACTATGCAAAAACTAAAGATGGAAATTTATTTATAATATCTGGAGAAAATTATTTGCCAAAGCTTTATGACGAGATTGTATTGGATAATAGTGATAAAATAGAAAACAGAGAGGAAACAAGTTTGGATAGCGATGCCGATATGACAATAATATATACAACTCAAAATCATATATTTGTATATATTATTGCTCTTGAAGAATAAAAATATATTAGACCTATAAGATATAAAAATCTTATAGGTCATTTTTTCAAACTTGTAAATAGTGTCTAATTTTATAATTTTGTTATTTCCTCAACTGTTAAATCAGTTAATTCTTGAATTATATTGAAATCAAATCCTTTAGATTTCATTTCTTTTGCAATTTTTAGTTTTGTTTCTATGGTACCTTTCTCTAATCCTTTATCAAAACCAGCAGCCTCAATAGCCTTTTGATCCATAATATATTTTTCTCTTAATTCAGCCAAGTGTCTTTCTTCTTTATCTTGGCTAATTTCATCTAAAACCTCTTTGGCCTTTTTAATTTCTTCATTACTCATATCAATCACCTTCGGATTATTTATAAATTTTACCCATTTAGCTAAAGTTGTATTATTTTTATATTTTTCATATTTGGGCAATTCAATTATAACAATCTCGATAGCATCTGTCAATATGATGTTTCCATAATCTTCTTCTCTAAAATTCCATTTGGAAACATATTTTTTGATTTGTTTTAAAGAATTAATTTCATAATCTGTGATTAAAATAGCTATACTTTTTTCTAAATTTAAATAATCCTTTCCGGACGTAATACTTTGAACATACATTTTACTACAATAAAATAAAATTCTTTTTTCAATATTTTTTTTATCTACAACCTGCATTTCAATATCACAATTAATATGATTATCAATTTTAGCTTTTACATCTAAAATGCCAACTTTGTCATCTAACATATCTTTAGGCAATGTAGAATTGCTTTCTAAAACAACATCTGTTATGTTTTGATTTAAGGCAGCACTTATAAAACTTTTGGTGATTGATTCGTTTCCTTTGTGTCCAAAAATACGTTTAAATACATAATCTATTTTGGGATTTAATAGTTCGTTTTTATTGTTACTTTCTATAATATATCACTACTCCTTTGATTTTAAATTTTTATGGTTTTGGAAAAATAATTCAATTTTTTTATATTGACTTAAACAAGTTTGAAAAAATTTTATGAAATTATTATATTGCTTAAATACTTGAATGTCAAGAAAAAACGTTCGACAAAAAACGACATAGAGCAATAGATATTAAAATTTATAGCCTAGAAAAAATATATAAATGTAAAAAAACACTTGCCAAAATAAATGAAATAGTATAGAATACTGTCATAAAATAAAACAAAAAAGAGGTATAAAAATGCAAAAGATAATAAACGCTGAAACCCTTGCAGGAGTACACACACACACACACACACACACACACACACGGGTAATTTTAGAAAAATAAAATAAATAGAAGAAGCAAGCAAAATAAACCTATAAAGCAATAGGTTAGTTTTGCTTGCTTTTGGCGTCCATAATTTGTATGAAATACCGAAAAAGGAAAGGGAGGAAAAGAAATGAATTTAAAACAAAAATTCAAAAGAAACAAAGGAATAACATTAATAGCGTTAGTAGTAACAATTATTGTTTTGCTAATTTTAGCAGGAGTAAGCATAAATATGCTAACAGGAGAAAATGGAATAATAAGGCGAGCTGGAGAAGCGAAAAGTGCAACAGAAGTTGCAAATGAAAAAGAAGGAGTACAAGAATCCGTTATTGTAGCAACAATGGCAGATTCGACAATAACAGAAAGCAATTTAAAAACAGCACTAGACAATAGATTTGGAACTGGAAAAACAACAGTAGAAGATAATAAAGATAATTCATATACAATTACAATAAACGATTCTAAAAGAGAATATACTATAGAAGATGATGGATCTATATTTGATGGAGCATATAGCAAATGGGATGGAACCAGTTCATCTGAACCTACAAATAAAACTTCAAATGAAATTCACATTTATACTGTACCAGAACTAAAATGGTTGGCAGACCAAGTTAATAATGAAGGAAATACTTTTGAAAATTATACTATTTATTTGGAAAATAACTTGGACTTAGGTGCTAGAGGTAGTGATAATAATTGGGAAACTAGCGAGAATGAAAGTGTGAAGTGGACAGCTATTGGGAAACAAAAAGATATTCCTTTAAAGGCAACTTTTGAGGGAAATAATCACATTATAAAAGGTGTATACATTAATGATGAAAGTAAATTTAATGGAATATTTGGAAATTCTAGTTCGATATCGAATTTAACAGTAAAAAATAGTTATATAAAGGCAGGAACGTGTTCAGGAGCGATTGTAGGAGCGTTGAGAAGTGGAACAATTGAAAACTGCCATAATATTAATTCAACTGTTGAGTCATATGATGGAGAAACGAGTGCTGGTGGAGTGGCAGGACAGGTTGCGGGTGTTATTAAAAATTGTACTAATATTGGTGGAAGAATAGTTGGAAAAAAAACAGTTGATGGCGCCTCTCAAGCAGGAGGAGTAGTTGGAGCGCTTAGCTCTGTAAGCTCTCAAGTTATAAATTGTTATAACACAGGAAATGTAACAGGAGAGGGCAGCTATGTAGGAGGAGTTGTTGGAACGTTTACCGGTAGCTGTGTAAGCTCTCAAGTTATAAATTGTTATAACACAGGAAATGTAACAGGAGAGGGCAAATATGTAGGAGGAGTTGTAGGGTTGGCGTATACTTCTTCAACCATACAAGGTTGTTACAACACAGGAAATGTAACAGGAAAGGGCAACGATGTAGGAGGAGTTGCAGGGGGTGCGGATAATTCTTTAATCATACAAGGTTGTTACAACACAGGAAATGTAACAGGAGAGGGCAAATATGTAGGAGGAGTTGTAGGGTTGGCGTATACTTCTTCAACCATACAAGGTTGTTACAACACAGGAAATGTAACAGGAAAGGGCAACGATGTAGGAGGAGTTGCAGGGGGTGCGGATAATTCTTTAATCATACAAGGTTGTTACAACACAGGAAATGTAACAGGAGAGGGCAAATATGTAGGAGGTATAGTTGGATTGGCTAATAATATAATAACAAAATGTTATAATACAGGAAATATTGTAAGTAATGGAACAGACGGCACTGGCGGAATAGTTGGAACTTGTATGACAAAAATTCCCCAAAATATCAGCCTATGCTACAACTCAGGAAAAGTCCAAGCACCAGAAAGTGCAGGTGGAATAAGTGGCTATTTAGGTGCAGAAGGCTATGGAGCTCAAGAATACAAATGTTATAACAAAGGAAAAATAATATGTACAACAGACACAACAGGACAAGGAGAAATCATAGGACAAACAGCTACTGATGCAACTATTACCGATTGCTATTACTACACAACTGATACTAGTAGATATGGAATAGGAACAACAAATAGTGGAGGAAATATAGAAACACTAAGAGCTGGAACTCAACGCACAGACCAAGATTTTAAATCATATGATGAATTTATAAAATGGATAGAGAAATAAAATATATATAATTCAAAATCATATATATCTTCATTATTCATATCAATCACCTTCGGATTATTTATAAATTTTACCCAATGATGTTTCAATAATCTTCTTCTCTAAAATTCCATTTGGAAACATATATAAATGTAAAAAAACACTTGCCAAAACAAACGAAATAGTATAGAATACTGTCATAAAATAAAACAAAAAAAGAGGTATAAAAATGCAAAAGATAATAAACGCTGAAAC
>CAKPNI010000042.1 GCA_934168355.1 uncultured Clostridia bacterium | reverse complement strand
TTTACCTCACTTGGTTTACTATTATATATTATACTTGTTATTATTGTATTTATACAAACTGATTTACCTGAACCTGTTGAACCTGCAATTAAAACATGTGGCATTTTTGCAATATTAGCAATAACTGCTGAACCTGCTACATCTTTACCTAGTGCTACACTTAGTTTTGAGTCATTGTTTTTAAATGCCTCACTTTCTATTACTTCTCTAAGTCCAACCATTTCTTTTTGTTTATTTGGTACTTCTATTCCAACTGCTTGTTTTCCCGGAATTGGGGCTTCTATTCTTATTGTTTCTGCAGCTAAGTTAAGTGCTATATCATCTGCTAGGTTTGCAATTTTGCTAACTCTCACTCCCTCTGCAGGTTTTAGTTCATATCTTGTAATTGCTGGTCCTACTGTTACATTTTCTACCTTTGCAGAAACTCCAAAACTGTATAGTGTTTTTTGAAGTCGGGCAGCTGTATCTGTAAGTGATTTTGTTCCTCCTTTTAATGATGCTTTTTCCATTTTGCTCAAAATATCTATTGGAGGATATACATAGTTATCTTCTTCAACTGATATTGTGTGTTCTAGTTGTAATACTTGTTTTGTTTTATCTTGTTTTTCTTCTTCTTTTTGAACAAATAAATTTGCTTGTACAGGTTGACTTTCTTCTAATATTTCCCCTGTTTCTTCGTCTACCATTATGCTACTTGCAGTTTTGGCCACACTTTCTTTATTTGCTCCTTTTGATTTTTTTAGTAAACCTTTTAGCCCTTTTCTTTCTGTTTCTTTCTCTTCTTCAACTACTCTACCATTTAAATTTATTTTTATTTGTTCTGGCTCAATTTGTTGGTTTTGAACATCTTGTATTGCTGCAATTTCTTTGTTATGCATTTTATACTCTTTTTCTTCTTTTTGCTTTTGTTTTCTTTCAGCCATCATTTCTTTTCTTTGATTTGCTAATTGTTCTTCTCTTCTTTTTTTTCTTTCTGCTCTTTCAATCTTTTTTTCTTCTTTTCTTTCTATATGTTCTTCAACTCTTTGACTTATAAATTCAGATATATCTATTCCACATACAAATGCAAATAACATTAAAGATATACCAACACTTAATACTACTGCTCCCAAGTTTCCTAGCATTTTTACTAAAAATATTGCAGCTAATGTTCCTATTGCTCCTCCACCTTGATTAGCAGCTCCTAACACATAGGCTTTTTTCAAATTTTGCGAAATGTCCCCTGTTGTTTCTATATTTCCTGCTGAGATTTCATATACACTCATTATTATTGCTATACATATAAGCATAACAGCATATTGTACTAATTTTTGAGTTACATAATCATCCTCATTTTTACATGCCATTTTTATGGCTATTGCAAATGTTCCTATTGGTAATACATATCTTAGTATTCCCATTAATCCACCTAATACTTCATTTAATGTTTGCCCTACTGTTCCTGAATTTGTGTATAATAATACTGCTAATAATATACTAAAAATTATTGTTCCTATTATATTTAAATTTAAATCTTGACTATGATTTGTTTTCTTTGATTTTCTTCTTTTTCCAGAGGTACTTTTTCTTTTTGCCATTGTTTCTTTCATTCCTTTCAAATTTATGTGTATTCTATCTATATTTTTCCTTAATTTTAGTTGCTTTTTTACAAGTTACATTGTATCAAAATAAAAAAAAAATAGCAACAAATTTTTGCTATTTTTTCTTAAAAATTATTGTAATTCTTTTCTACTATTTTGTACTGTTTTTATTGTGTCTTCTAATGATATTTGCATTAAATTTAATGCCTGAGACATATTTTTTTCTAGGTTTTGTAATGTATCAGATAAAACCTTTTCTGTATTTTGTAACAAATTATCCGCATATTCTTTTGTACCATTTGTAATTTCTCTAGACATTTCATTTGCAGTTTCAATAATTTCATTTTTTTGGTCATATGCTTTTCTTGTTATTTCATGTTCATCTATCATAGATATAATTCTACTTTCTGCCTCTTTTACAACTCCATCAGCTTCTTTTTGTGCTTCTAATAAAATACGCTGTCTTTCTTCTTTTATCCATTTAGCCTGTTTTAACTCATCTGGTAATTTTAACCTGATTTCCTGAATAATTTCAACAATTTCATCCTTATCTACAACAGATTTGTTTGTAAATGGTACTTTTTTACTTTTTTCCAGTATGTCCTCTAAAGTTTCTAATAATGTGAATATCTCCATTAGCTTACTCTTCCTTTCCGTTTATTTTCTTTAAGAATAAAATGTATGCCCTTCCATATTTTCTTTTATCTGCAATTTCTATTCCTTTAATTTTTTCCATTTGATTTATTATTCTTTCTTCCTCATCTGTTTCTACAATTAGTAATGTATCTTCTGTTAAATTTTCTGTTTTTAATAGCTCTTCTATTGCTATTTTTACAAAATCGGTTTTATAAGGTGGATCTAGATATACTATATCTATTTTTTTATTTTTCAATTCTCTTATTGCTTTTACAAAATCACTATTTAGAAGTTCTACTTTTTCTTCAAGATGTGTTTTTTCTATATTCTTTTTTATAATATTGCAAGCATCTTTTGATTTATCACATAAATAAACCTTTTTTGCACCTCTACTTGCAAATTCTAATCCTATAGCTCCACTTCCAGAAAACAAGTCTAAAACAGTGCTATCTGTTATTTCATTAAAAATTATATTAAATAATGATTCTTTTACTCTATCTAATGTTGGTCTTGTTTCCAAGCCATCTAAAGTATATAATTTTGTTCCTTTTGCTGTTCCACTAATAATTCTCATAAAGACCTCTTCTTAAAAGAAAAATTTTGATAAATTTTCATACTACTATTCTATATTTTTTTTCGCTAAAGTCAAGATAATTCACAAAAATGTAATATAATATTAATATTCCTGTAATATTACAATAATATTACAAAAGTCATTTTTCACTTGATATTTTCTTTGTTATTGCCTTTAAAGCCTTTTCTCTAGGCAATATAACGGTATGTTCACACCCTTTACATTTTAATTTGAAATCGACACCAACTCTTGTTATCTCCCAAATTTTGCTTCCACACGGATGTTGTTTTTTGGTTCTTACAATATCACCTACATTATATTCCATATTTTTTAACCTTTCTTTGTCAAAAAAGCTAATTTTATAGAAAATTAGCTTTTTTTATTTATTTTCTTGCTTTTTCAAATCTTTTTGCTATACTTGTTTTTCCTAATACTCCCATAATTTCATACATATCTGGAGTGTTTGTTCTACCTGTTAGAGCAACTCTTAGAACTGTACTTACATCTCCAACATGTGCCTTATATTTGTCTGGATTTGCCTTATATTCTTTTACTTCTCCAGCATATCCCATTTCTACTGCTAATTCTTTTATTTTGTTAAACCATGTTTGCTTATCATCTTCTGGAACATAATATTTTTCTATATATAAGTCTAAAATTTTGTTTATATCTTCTTTTTCGTTTATAACTTGATATGGATAATCTTGTTCTTCACTTAAAAATTTTCCATCATACATATAGATTATGTTTTCTTTTACATCTGACCATTTGGCAATATCTTTACGAGGTTTGTTATTTCCTCTTTCTATTCCTAAAACTTTTAATGAATATTCTTTATCTTCTAACATTTTTGCTAATTCTTCATCATGTCTATTTGCCCATTCTAAAGATTTTTCATATACTTCTTCAGCTGTCATCTTTGATATTACAATTTTTGATACATCTTGTAATTTTACCATATCAAATAATGCTCCACTAACACTCATTTTATTTAGTTTGAAATCAAATTCTTCTAATGCTGCATCTTTGTTTTGTCTTCTCCAATTTTCGAATGTTGAATTTGCTATATTTAGTAGATATTCTTTTACCGCTAAACTTGGAATTCCGATTTCTTCATAATAACTTACTGCTGCCTCTGGGTCTTTACGTTTACTTAGTTTTCTCTTGTTTCCATTATCATTTTTCATGATAGGTGAAATATGAGCATATTTAGGTGCTTTAAATCCAAGTTCTTGGAATAGTTGTAAGTGAAGTGGTACTGATGATAGCCATTCATCACTTCTTATAACATGAGTTGTGTGCATTAAATGGTCATCAACCGCATGTGCAAAATGATATGTTGGTAATCCATCTGATTTAATAATTACAACATCTTGGTCATTTTCTGGAAAGTCTACATTTCCCTTTATTAAATCCTTATGTTTTATTTTTCTATCTTCTCTACCCGGTGACTTAAATCTTATAATATATGGCACACCAGCATTTATTTTTTCTGCCATTTCATCTAATGATAAGTTTCTGTATTTAGCCCATACTCCATAATATCCTGTTCTTACTTTTGCCGCTTCTTGTTTTGCTCTCATTTCGTCTAATTCTTCTGACGTTGCAAAACATGGGTATGCTTTTCCTTGCTCTAATAAATATTTAGCATAACTTTGATATATATCTTTTCTTAAAGATTGTTTATATGGTCCATAGTTTCCTATTTCTTCTGTATCTGATATCATTCCCTCATCAGGTGCCATATCAAAATCTTTTAATGAATTTACAATTCCTGTTACACCATTTTCTACTTCTCTTTTTTGGTCTGTATCTTCAACTCTTAAGAAAAATACTCCATTTGTTTTTTTTGCTGCTGTTCTTGCAACTAGAGCTTGATATAATCCGCCAATATGGACAAATCCTGTTGGACTTGGTGCAAATCTTGTAACTATTGCTCCCTCTTCTAGGTTTCTTTCTGGATATTTTTCTTCATAATATTTTATTTCTTTTACATTTGGGAATATTAAATCCGCTAATTCTTTATATGTCATATTTTTTCTCCTTTTTTATATTTCCATTACTATTGGTATTATCATTGGATTTCTCTTAGTCTTAGAGAATATATACTCTCTTAAATTCTCTCTAATGCAATTTTTAATAGTTGACCAATCACGAATGCCTTGTTCTTCGCATTTATGAACCTCATGTCTTACAACAGACTTAATTTCGTCCATTACATTTTCAGATTCTCTTACATAGACAAATCCTCTTGATATAACATCAGGTCCTGCAATTACTTCTCCTGAGCCACCATTCATAGTTAATACTACTATTATTAATCCATCTTGTGATAAGTGTTGTCTATCTCTTAAAACCACATTTCCAACATCACCAATTCCTAGACCATCAACTAGTATTATTCCAGATTGAACCATTCCTGTAAATTCTGCTGAATTTTTGTCCATTTCTAGTATTTTGCCATTTTCAAGTTTAAATATATTCTCTTTTGGAACTCCCATCAATTTTGCGGTTTCACTATGTGCTATTAAGTGTCTATATTCACCATGGACTGGTATGAAGTATTTTGGTTTTGTTAAAGCTAATATTAATTTTTGTTCTTCTTGGCAAGCATGTCCTGAAACATGTACATCTTCTAAGGCTGAATATACAACTTCTGCTCCAATTTGCATTAGTGAGTCTATTACTTTTGATACATTTTTTTCATTTCCCGGAATTGGATTTGCAGATATTATTACTAAGTCATTTGGTGTTATTTTTACTTTTCTATGTGTTCCTGATGCCATTCTTGTTAGTGCTGACATCGTTTCTCCTTGGCTTCCTGTTGTTATTATTAACAATTGGTCATCTGTATAGTTGTTTATCATGTCTATATCTATAAATAGATTATCAGGACAATCTATATAACCTAGTTCTCTTGCAGTTGTTATCATGTTTATCATACTTCTTCCACATACTGCGATTTTTCTTTTATATTTTACTGCACAATTCACAATTTGTTGTACTCTGTGGACATTTGATGCAAATGTTGCTACAACTATTCTTTTTGTACAATTTGTAAATAGTTTTTCAAATACTTCTCCAACTGTACTTTCAGACATTGTAAATCCTTTTCTTTCTGCATTTGTTGAATCTGACATTAACGCTAAAACTCCTTTGTTTCCAAGTTCTGCCAAACGTCCAAAATCCATTATTTTTCCATCCATTGGTGTATAATCTACTTTGAAGTCTCCAGTGTGTAAAACTGTTCCTACTGGTGTATGGATTGCAAGCATTACAGAGTCTGGAATACTGTGTGAACTTTGTATAAATTCTACTTTGAAGTGTCTTCCTAATTTTATTGTTTCTCCCGGTGTTACTTCATTTAATTTTGTTGATTCTACTAGTCTATGTTCAGCTAGTTTGTTTTTTATTAATCCAAGTGTAAGTCTTGTTCCATATATTGGTGTATTTACTTGTTTTAAGAAATATGGCACACTTCCTATATGGTCTTCATGTCCATGTGTTATTACCATTCCTTTTAGCTTTTCTTGATTTTTTATTATATATGTTATATCTGGTATTACTAAGTCTACTCCTAGCATATCGTCTTCTGGGAATGATAATCCACAATCTACTACTATCATTTCATTATCATATTGGAATACTGTTATATTTTTTCCAACTTCATGTAAACCACCTAGTGGTATTATTTTTAATCTTGGCTTTTTGAAACCTACTTTTTCAGTTACTTTTTTTAGTGCTTTCTCTTTTGATACCGCTTTTAATGCTGATTCTTTTCTTACAACTAGTGCTTTTGTTTCTTCTTTTTCTTTATTTATTCTTTTTGTTGTTCTTCTTGCTGTTTTCTTTATATTTTTTATTTCTTTATTTACTTCTTCATTTGTTTTTGCTTCTCTTTTATTGTAATTTCTTCTTGCCGGTTTTCTTCTGACACTTTTTATCTTGCTTTCTTCAAGATTTTCTTCTTTTTTTTCTATCATGTTATCTTCCTTTCTTTATTTTTATTTAAAATCTTAAACATAGAAATATAGGACCTTGAAAATTTTGCTTTTTAAAGGTCTATTAATATTTAATTATCTCTTTTTCGTTTTTTGGTTTAAAATCTCATTTATTATGTTTTGTATTATATCATTTTTCTTTTATAAAGTCAAATATATTATGTCCACTTATTGCATATATTATAATTTATATGTCTAAAAAGACCAATAAACTAAATAAGCTTATTGGTCTTTTTAGGTTCTAATCTAACAAACGAAAATCATTTGTAGCTAATTCATATGCCGTTTTAGAAATTACCTCGGTTTCAGATATTCTCTTTGTATATTGACGGCTTTGAAACTTTGCATAAAATGCAATTTTATCCCCATGCTTTAGCGCAAGAAAATTTTCCAATTTTCTTCCAAATGCTACAGTTGGAAGATAATAATAGCATTCTTCTCCATTTTTTGCTTTCACTCCAATCACCAAATCTGCTTTGGTTGAATACATTGCTTCTACTTTGCACACCATTCCTTCAATATAAACTATATTGATAGGTTTTATGTATTTAACTTCAGATTTATCCATTAGTTCATAGTAATTCACAAATATGGCTACAGCTTTAAAACGATGATCATTATTAGCCCTTCCTCTTCTTGTAATTACAGTCCCTGCTAATCTGATCCATTTTCCTTTGATATCAATTTCATCTATAATTGTTTCTGGTATCAAAATCGGAACATAATCATCATATTCATTGTTTCTTGTTACTTTCACTCTGGTTTTGAATATTTTGATTTTAGTTCCTGGTAATCTGTGGTTAAAATCTAAATCTCTTTCTATTTTTCCACAAATAATCGCTTTGTTATTTTCCGGGAAAAGTTCTAAGCCTTCATATTTGTCCTCCCACCGTTTAATTATTGGATTTTCTTTTAATTTTTTTGCCATAATTTCATCCTCCTTAAAGTTTATTGTTTGTTAGATAATTCATGTAATTTAAATTTAGAAAAATTTTCTCAATCTTTAATATACACAAATTTACATTTATTATATTATTTTTTTATTATTTTGTAAAGTTATGTAACCTAAAAATAAAAGTATAATATAAAACTATACTTCTATTTCTAATATTATTTTAAATATTTCTTTAAAAACATTCCTGTATAACTTCTTTCATTCTTACAAACCTGTTCGGGTGTACCAACTGCCACAATTTCTCCTCCAGCATCTCCACCTTCTGGTCCTAAATCTATAATATGGTCACATGTTTTAATTAAATCTAGGTTATGTTCAATAACAATCGCAGTATTTCCAGTATCTACCAATCTTTGTAAAATATCCACCAATCTATGAACATCAGCTATATGAAGACCTGTTGTTGGTTCATCTAATATATACAAAGTCTTTCCTGTTGCTCTTTTAGATAGTTCTGTTGCAAGTTTTACACGTTGTGCTTCTCCACCAGACAATGTTGTTGAACTTTGTCCTAATTTTATATAACCTAAACCTACATCATATAATGTTTGCATTTTATTTTTAATTTTAGGAACTTTATCGAAAAAGTCTAGTGCTTCTTCAACTGTCATGTCTAATACATCTGATATTGTTTTACCTTTAAATTTTATCTCTAAAGTTTCGTGGTTATACCTTTTTCCTTTACAAACTTCACAAGGTACATAAACATCTGGCAAGAAGTGCATTTCTATTTTATGGACTCCATCTCCTTGGCAACTTTCACATCTACCTCCCGGAACATTAAAACTAAATCTTCCTTTTCCATATCCTCGTAATTTTGCTTCATTTGTTTCTGCAAAAAGATTCCTTATTTCGTCAAATACTCCTGTATATGTTGCAGGGTTACTTCTTGGTGTTCTTCCTATTGGAGATTGGTCTATATTTATTATTTTATCTATATTTTCTATTCCTTTAACTGTCTTACATTTTCCCGGCTTTTCATTTGAACCATTTAATTTTTGGGCAACTGTTTTATATAAAATTTCATTTACCAATGTTGATTTTCCAGAACCCGAAACTCCTGTTACACAAGTAAATACACCAAGCGGGAATTTTACATCTATATTTTTTAGGTTGTGCTCAATTGCACCTTTTACTTCTATGCATTTTGATTTCACTGCTTTTCTTCTTGTTTTTGGGACTTCAATCTTCTTTCTTCCACTTAGGTATTGACCTGTTATAGATTTTTCTACTTTTTTGATTTCTTCCGCAGTTCCTTGTGCCATAACGTTTCCTCCGTGTACACCTGCACCCGGACCTATATCTATTATTTCATCTGCTGCATACATTGTGTCTTCATCATGTTCAACTACTATTAAGGTATTTCCTAAATCTCTTAATTTTTTTAGTGTTGCTAAAAGTTTGTCATTATCTCTTTGATGTAATCCTATACTTGGTTCATCTAATATATATAGCACGCCTGTTAAACCAGAACCTATTTGTGTTGCAAGTCTTATTCTTTGAGATTCACCACCAGATAATGTTCCGCTGCTTCTTGAAAGTGTTAGGTATTCTAGCCCTACATCTATTAAAAATTGTAGTCTTTTATCTATTTCTTTTAATATTAATTCTGAAATCATTTTGTCTTTTTCTGATAGTTCTAATCCTCTTAGGTATTCTTGTATTTTGTTTATTGGCATATTTGTAAGTTCATTTATGTTTTTATCTCCAATTTTTATTGATAAGATTTCCTTTTTTAGCCTTGAACCTTTACATGTTGGGCAATCTAAATTGCT
>CAKPNI010000041.1 GCA_934168355.1 uncultured Clostridia bacterium | reverse complement strand
TACAAATTACAAGCTGTATTTTTAATTAATAAATTTTCAAAAAAGACTTACACAAAATAAAAAAATATGCTATAATCTCAAATTTGACACTTTTTTGAGATGAAAAAGCCTGTAAGGTAGATGAACACTATCTTATAGGCTTTTTGCATTTGGCAAAAAAATGCGTACTTAAACTATTTTTTTATAAAATTTAAAATTTTTTTTATTTCTATATTTTTCATTATTTCATAATCTGTCCTAAAATTAAATTTTTCGTGTAAACAGTCTGTTATGTCTGTTCTCGTATATGATGGAATATAACCTTCATCACAGTTTTTTGTTAAGTTCACTAGTTTGGATGAAGGAAATATTATTCTTCCATATAATAATCTAGATAAAATATTATTTAAATCATATTTAAAACTATATTTATTAGCTATATTATCACATATTTTATTAATTTTTAAATCATAGTAAATTTTTTCTAAGAATAAGTAACCACAATTAAATAATTTTTGAGTATCTTTTTCAATAATTTTTTGTGGTGAGTATTTAACAATAACATCATTTGAAGCACTATTTTTATTAAGTTTATCCAAGTATTTCTCTATCCAAGAGAAGATATCTTCGCCATTAGACCTTTTTAATATTTCTTTTTCTGTTCCAAGTCTTTCGTATATAGCGGTAGAACGTTTTCCATTTTTCTTTATATCTTTTATAATATAATAATTAGTAGCAGATTTTGTTTTGGTAATTTTTAATCTCATTTGTTTTCCTCCATTTTTATACATATAATACCACAAGTACGACAAGTACGCAAAAGGAAAAAGGAAAATTTTACAAAAAAATAAAGCTATTGAAATCGCAAAAAAGATGAAACAACAAGGAATAGAATACAGAATAATTCAAGAAGTAACCGATTTAGACGAAGAAGAAATAAAAAATATATAAACAAAAAAATTCTAAAGTGAGAAAATCATTTTAGAATTTTTATATTTATCTTCAAAAAGTGGAAAATATTATAAAAAATATATTTACAAAGCAATAAATTTATAATATAATGTCGCCATAAAAAGTAAAAGGGAGGTAAAAAATATGAACCAAAAGGCAAAATGGCTTATAAGTATAATAGCATTTATATTAATGATATCGATTATTATACCAGCCAATTCATTTGCGACAAACATAACTAATGATGAAGTACAAATAGTACAAATAAACGAAGGAAAGTGCATGATTTATATTAAGGGTTTAGAAAACACCGAATTTAATTATGCACTTTCTTTGGATTCAAATACTCCTGAAATGCAGCTTGAATATATTCATTCAGTAAAAGATGGAGATGGAAATCAAGTAGCTTTAGTAGAAAAAAGTGATTATGATTTCGAGACAAACAAAAAGGCATATTTAAAAATCAAAGAAGGAACAGAAGTAAACGAAACCGAGATTGATTTTTCAGAGGCATTTGATAGAGAAAAAATTGAAGATGTAGAAAATACAACAAAGAAAATCAATGTAGAGGTTGTAGATAACTTAGTAGAAGAAGACAAAGTGGACGAAAAAGGAGTTCATGTAACGGTTAAAGTCGGTGGAGTAAAAATAACAGATACACCAGATGCAACATATTATTATCAAACAAAATTAGCAGAAAATGAATATGCAGAATTAATGAATTTAGCAAAGAAAATAAAAGACGAATATAGTGATATGGATATGTTCACAAAAATTCAAACAGCCAAAGAATTCTACAAATTATACAATACAGTAATTGACGAAGCAACTTGGCAAGAAGTAGAGGACATGACAATAAAACAACCAAAAGAAGCAACAGAAAACTCAGAATATGTTGTGTTAATTCAAAAGGCAACAGGAAATGAAACAATTACAGATGTTCAGTTTTTAACATGTAAAGAAGAACAAACACCATCTTATGAAAGAGAAAAAATCGTTACACAAGAAACTGCAAAATTACCAATTACAGGTGATAGTGCTATATTAATAATTGCATTTATAGTAGTTGTTACAGCTTTAGTTTTTGTATTTATAAAAATGAAAAATAATAAAGAAAAAGAAAGCAAATAAAAATGAAACAAAAAATATATCAAATTATATTTATAATATTAAGCATTATTGCAGTTGTTCTACTAATATTTATTATCAAAAAATATGGTGGAAGACAGGTAAATGAAGTAAAAAATAAAGAAACATTAGAGGTATTTTCTCAAATAAATTCTGATGAAAATACGGAAAAAACTAAAATACAAATGGATGGATATGATGTTATTGGAACAGTAAAAATTCCAAAAATAAATATAGAATATCCTATTGTATCAATAGAAACATCAAACCCAGAAGAAACGAAAAAGCCTATGAAATTTGCAATTGTAAGGTACTGGGGAGGAAATGTGAATGATTTTGGAAATTTGTCAATTGCAGGGCATAACAACTATGATGGAACAATGTTTGGCAAAACAAAGAAATTAGAAATTGGAGATGCAGTTGAATTAACAGATTTAACAAAGCAAACAATTAAATATCAAATTTATCAAAAATTTACGACAAATCCAAATGATGTTAGTGTTTTGCAAACAGAAGATAAATCTGTAAGAGAGGTAACATTAATAACTTGTACAAATGGTAATAAAGAAAGGCTTATATTAAAAGCAAAACAAATTAATTAAGTAAGGGGGAAATAAAATGTTGGAAAAACTGAACAAAAAAAGTGCAATAGCAATCGCAATAGTGGTTATTCTAGGCATATTTGCTGTTGCAGGTACAGTTATTTTCTTAAAAGACAATGGAAGCACAGATGCTGCTGAAATTGCATCAGAAAATAGTTCAAATTCTGATACAACAGAACAACCAAATGAAGAAAGCAAGGAAAATAATCAGGCTAATTCTTCAGATACATCTGATAAAAATGAACAAGAACAAAATAATAATAATCAAGCGAACAGTACAAATAATGATGGTCAAGGAAATAACACAAATAACAACCAACAAAGACAAAATAGAAATACAAATGTAACTACAAATGATGGGGAAAATACTGATAGAGCAAATGTCGAAAATGGAACAACTTCAGATAATACAGAAGTAGCTTCATCAGATGTAGATACAATTCAAGGTTCAACAATTACAAGAGTTACAGAAGGAAACCTTGTAAAAGTAACAGATGACAGAAATGTTGCTTGGAATCCAATGGATTTTGAAATTCAGTCTGCATCAGCAAAAATTGATGGAGAAAAATCAAAAATAACAATAGAGAAAAAGGCAGCAACAAAAACAGGCTCAAATTTAGTAGCTAAAGGTGAAGAAATAGAATATACTCTTATAGTAAAAAATAATTCAGATGAAGACTTAAAAAGTATAGAAGTATCTGATAATATACCAGAAAATACAACATATGTAGAAAATACAGCATCTGATAATGCAAATGTTATAAGAGAAAATGATACAGTTGTAGGCTTAAAATGGTATGTTGATATTTCAGCTGGAAATACAGTTGAATTAAAATTCAAAGTTAAAGTAAATGAAGATATAACAGGAACTATTTCAAATGTAGCTTTAACAAATGGAAATACACCATCAGAAGATGTAAAAACAGCTATTATAGAAGCATCAAAAAGTGCAGAAATAGAAGGTAAAGACGAAAAAATTGCTAAAATTGGAGATAAAGTAAATTATACTATATCTGTAAAAAATACAGGAGAAGTTGATGGAACAACAACTATAAAAGATAAAGATTTACAAGAAATTTTAGCAGATAACAAAGCCGAAATGGTAGGAAATGTTTCAATATTAAAAAATGATGATGTTATATCTAATGATAAAACAGCACAAGATTTAATAAATGGAATAGAAGATATAGAAGTGCCAGCACAAGGTGAGGCAAAAGTTGTATTTACAATAAAAATAAATAAAATTGATGGAGAAATCAAAAACATTGCTTTAATTGGTGACGAAGAAAAACCAACAGACCCAGAAGTAGTTGATACTGTAAATATTACTGGTGAGAAAATAAATACACCAGAAAAAGAAGTAAAAGAAAATGATATAATTAATTATACAATTTTACTTTCAAATTCTGGAAGCATAGAAGGAGAAACACTTGTAAAAGACCCAATTTCAGAATATGTAGAATTTGTAAATTCATCTATTAAAGTAAATGATAAAGAAACAAAATATACACAAAATGACTTAGAAAAAGGAATAAGTATAGCTGTTCCAGTAGGTAAAGATACAGCAAAATTAAGCTTCAAAGTAAGAGTTAAATTCTTAAGTGAAGAAAAAGCAGAAATAAAAAATACTGCATACATAGGAGAGAATTCAACAAATGAAGTAACAAATGAAGCAGAAAAAATAAAAGTATCATTAACAGTTAATAAAACATGGGATGATAATGAGATTCAAGCAAAAAGAAGACCTAAAAAAATAACATTTACATTATTAAAATATGGTCAGAAAACAGACATGACACAAGAAGTAGATTCAGCAAAAATAACTGATAAAGCTCAAAATGTTGAATTTACAAATTTAGACAAATATGATGAAAATGGTAAAGAAATACCATATGGAATAGAAGAAACAGGACTAAATGAATTCTATAAATCTAATATTTCAAATACAGAAAAAGATAATCTTGGAAATAATATAGTAAATGTAAAAAATAGCTTTAAAATTCCAGAAGACAATAAAGCTAATGTAAGTGTTACAAAAGTTTGGAAAGATGATGGAAATAAAGCTGGTAAACGTCCAGAAAAAATAACTTTAACAGTTTCAGGAAATGATAAATCAGAAGATGTAACATTATCAGCAGATAACAAAAAAGAAGATGACGTAAATACTTGGGTAAGTTCAGTAGAAATGCCAAAATACAATGAAAATGGTGAAAAAATTGTATACACAGCATCTGAAAACAACGTACCAAAATTCTATGAAAAGACTGAAAAAGGTCTAAAAGTAACAAACAAATTTGTAGGTTCAAATGAGACAATATCAATAAAAATTAATAAAACTTGGGTAGATAATGATATTCAAGAAGCTCATAGACCAGAAAGTATAAACTTTACAATAAGTGACGGAAAAAAATTAAACAAAGAATTAACATTAGGCAATGAAGACAATGCAAGTGTAACAGAAAGTAATTTGCCAAAATATGATAAAAATGCAGATGAAATCAAATATACAGTTACAGAAAGCAGAACAGGATTAGAGTTCTATACATCAACACAAACAGAAGTGAAAAAAGATGAACATAATATAGAATTTAATTTTGTAAATACATTTGGTATTCCTTATGAAGAAAAAGAAACAAAAATTACATTGATTAAAAAATGGGACGATGAAAGTAACAAAGCAGGAAAACGTCCACAATCAGTTGTATTTACTGTAAGTGGAACTCACGGAATACAAGGATTTAATGAAACATTAACAGAAGAAGCAAACAAAGTTGATGATAATACATGGAAGAAAACAATAAAAGTTGCAAAATATACACCAAATGGAGAATTAATCGATTATTCTGCAATAGAAAAAGAAACTGGTTCAATCTTCTACACAAATGTTGATGACAATCTAAATGATTTAACAGTAACCAATAAATTTGAATTGCCAGAAGATAATACTAGAAAAATCAAAATTGTTAAAAATTGGGATGATACAGAAGCTCAAAAAACAAAACGTCCAAATAGTATTATGACAACAGTTACAGGTGGTGGAAACACTTATAATGTAGGTGTAGCAGAGGGTCAAGGTTGGCAAACAGAAGTTAGAGTAAGAAATTATGATAATAGTGGAAATAGAATTGAATATGAAGTTAGTGAACAAGAAATTAATAAATTCTATGAATTAAAAAGTATAGAGCAACCATCAAAGGAAAATAATGACACTGCAACTATTACAAATAAATTTAAAGTTCCAGATGAAAAAATTAAAGTAGAGGTAATTAAAAAATGGGAAGATAATGATAAAAAAGCACAAAGAAGACCAGAAACAATTATATTTACTTTGGTAAAATATGGAAAAGATACGACAACAACAACTACAATGACTGTTGATAAAACAAAAACAGAACAAAGTGCAGAATCATTTACGGGCTTACCAAGATATGATGAAAATGGTAATGAGATTGATTACACAGCACAAGAAACATTTACATCTGAATTCTATAAATTAAAGGAAAACGGAATAAGTAAGACAAAGGATTCAAATGGTAATGTAAAAGTAGAATTTACTAATAAGTTTGAGTTACCAGCTGACAACAAAAAAGATATTACATTGAAAAAAGTATGGGAAGACAATGGAAACAAATCTGGAAAACGTCCAAATAGCATTGTTTTACAACTAAATGGAAAAAATCATAAATTGACTGGAGAAAACGGAAATGAATGGACAAAAACAATAAAAAATCAACCAATTTACAATGAAGATGGAGAAGAAATATCTTATATAGTTACAGAAAATAATGTGCCAAACTTCTATGAGATTAAAGGAGAGATTGTTCAACCTACAATAAGGAACAATCATACAGCAACTGTAACAAATGAATTCAAAAAGCCAACAGATACAAAAACAATAAATATAACAAAAACTTGGGACGACAACAAAGAAGAACATCAAGAAATAGAAGCTGAAATAATTGGAATAGCTAAAAATGAAGTAGTAAATACAGAAATACCAAATCAAAAATTGAATAAGAAAAACGGCTGGAAACAGGAAGTAACAGTACCTGTATATGATGAAAATGCAGATGAAATAACATATTCTGTAAAAGAAGCAAACATTCCAGATGGATATATTGTAGAATACAATGGTTTAGAAATTATAAACAGATTACCATCAATGAAAGTTACAAAAACAATAGTAAGTGTTAATGGAAAAACGCAAAATACTGAAAATATACCAGAAGTAAAAACAGGAGATGTATTGGGTTATAAAATTACAGTTGAAAATACATCAAATGTAAAATTAACAAATGTTAGAGTAACTGATGATAGATTAATTAGTTTATTACCAGATGGAGTAGACGATAATGAATCACTTACAAATCTAGTAGGAAAAATTGATGAATTAGGAGCAAAGGGAACAAATAGTGCAAGAAAAGAATTTATAGTTTATTATAAGGTAAAAGCAGAAGATACAAATCTTGCAGGAAAAGAAATTGTAAATACTGCAAAAGCAACAGGAAATTATAAAGATAGCAACGAAAGTAATAAAACAGTTGAAGCAGAAGATACCGAAAAAGTTGTAGCAAAAGCAATAGACGGAATAAGTATCGTAAAACAACAATTTGTAAACGACTCTAAGACAACTACACCAAATGGAACAGAAGTTAAAGAAAATGACAAAATTGATTACAGAATAATAGTAACAAATACAGGAAATACAGTTTTATCAGATGCAAGAATTACAGATTCAATGACAAACAATATAGGAAATCTACAAATAAATGAAGCTGATAAAAATATAGGAACTTTACAACCAGGAGAAACTAAAACAATAAATGCAAAATATGAGCCTGTAAGAGAAGACTTTAGCACAACTTCGAAAACTATAATGAATACAGCAACAGCAAAGGCAAAAAATCGTAGTGGTAACTTGATAGAGTCAGAAGAAAGTTCTGTAAATGTTAAGACAATAGCAGGAAAACCGGAATTTGAAGTGACAAAATCAAGTACTATAACAAAGGCTGACGTAAATAAACATAAAGATGTTGCCGAATATGGTGATACAATAAAATATATTATTGATGTTAAAAATAAAGGTAAACTATCAGGAACTACAACTGTAAAAGATACAGTACCTGAAGGAACAACTTTATTAAGAACAGGAACAAACTTAAATGATGCAGAGTTAAATCAATTAGAATCAGAAAGGGGATTATCAAAAGATATAACACTTGCAGCAAATGCAAGTACAACAATTGAATTTACAGTAAGAGTAACAGGAAAAGCAGGTTCTAAAATAACAAATACCGCAACATACAAGACAGACGAAGATGAAAATACACCTTCTAAAGACCCTGATGAATATTCAGTAGAAAAAGAAGTTAAAGTAACTAAGAATTCAGAAGTAATTACAACTACAAATAGTAATATTGTATTAGTAATGGATGTTTCGGGAAGTATGGAAGGAAAAAGGTTATCAAATTCAAAAGCTGCTGCAAAGAAATTGATAGATGGAGTTGATTTTACTTCTGGCGGACAAATAGGAATTGTTACATTTAGTAGTTGGAATAATAATTATGACAATGCGAATTATCTATCTGTATCTAGAAAAAATTATGTAACAAATCATAATGATGCCAAGAAATTAAAGGAACGTGTAGATGGATTGTATGCATATGGAGGAACTCGTATTGCCGATGGTCTTGTAAAAGCAAAATCATTGATAGAAGAAATGGCAGAAGCAAAACCTGATAATAAAAACATTGTAATAGTTCTAAGCGATGGGGTATTTAACAAGACAGATGATAGTTATTATGGAGGCTGTGGCCAAAGCGACTGCTTATATAATACAGGACACGAAACATTAAGCAGAGTTACTGAAAAAGCAAATGCGTTAAAAGGAAGTTCTGCAAAGCCAACAATATATTCAATAGCAATAGTAAATAATGCAAGCGAAAATCCGGGAAATACTGATATAATGACAAAAATTATACCATCAGTTGAATCAAACTATATAAAGACAACAGATGGTTATGATAGTATAATAAATGCATTTAAAGAAATTGGAAAAGATGTTTCTGGTGATGGAGGAAAAGATATACTTTCAGCTAATGGAATGATAGAATTAACTGACATTAAATCAAAAGATACAGTAAAAATAAAAGTTAATAATGTAGAAATTACTGATGTAAGTAAACATTTAAAAACAATAACTGGAAAAACATATGTAGATTTAAGCACATTTGCACCAGATGCTAAAATAGAAATTGAATATACTACAAACAATTAGAAATCTAATTAATAAAAGGGGAGATATTATAATCTCCTCTTTTAAATACAAAAAAAGAGAAGGCCATTTTAAATATGACCTTCCTATAAAACAAACACTACTGCGTTCGGCTTATAGACAATATATATTAAACAAAAATATTAACTACTGTTATGAATATAGCATAAAATAAAGTTTTTAAAGAAATTCTTATAGTTGTTTTCTTTACTTTATTTATTACCATCAATCTATGTTCTTTTCTGACTGCTAAAGCAACACAATCAGTTTTTGGATAAATGTTTTCTTGTGTATCCATAATAATCATCTCCTTATTCTTGCGTAAATTAAAAACTAAACTTTAGTAAAAAAATGTCCTATACTATAATTATAAGTATAAATATGACATTTGTCAAGAAAAATGTCACAAAAATGTAAAGAAAATGTAATATTTATGTAATATAAATGTAATAATAAATAAAAATATAGGCAGAAATGGGGATAGAGAAATTTGAGAGGCATTTTGAATGACAAAACTAAAAAAATATTTGTTTAAACTATTGCCTAAAAAAATATAAAATCTCAAATTTGACACTTTTTTGAGATTATAATTGATAATTAATTAAATACAAATTACAAGCTGTATTTTTAATTAATAAATTTTCAAAAAAGACTTACACAAAATAAAAAAATATGCTATAATCATAAAAAACAGATA
>CAKPNI010000040.1 GCA_934168355.1 uncultured Clostridia bacterium | reverse complement strand
TCTTGAATATCTTTTTTACATTTATGATATTCAGCTTGTGCTTTTTCTGCGGCGTCTATCAATTCTTGTTTTGTAAATTTATATTCCTTAAATTCATCTAATTCCAAAATTTTCTTTACCAAATTTGGTGTATCAAATGGTAAAAATGGATTAATGAATTTTATTTCCGGATTTTTTAATCCTTCAACATTATTTCTTAAAACCTCTGAATATGAAATTACAATAGGGCAATTATATTTGTTATCAGCTTTTTCATATTCTTTTCTTGAAAATGGCATACAAGGATAAAATATTGTTTTAATTCCTTTTTGTAATAAATTTTCAATATGACCATGTGATAATTTTGCAGGATAACAAACTGATTCTGATGGCATAGATTCCATTCCATCTTCATAAGTTTTACGAGTACTTTTGTCTGATATAATTACCCTGAATCCTAGGTTGGTTAAAAATGTAAACCAGAATGGATAATCTTCATACATATTTAAAACCCTAGGGATACCAATGGTTCCACGAGTTGCATATTGTTCGTCTATTGGTTTATAATCAAATATTCTTTCATATTTATATTTAACTAGGTTTGGTAAATTTTTATGGGTTTCTGTTTTTCCAGCTCCTTTTTCACAACGGTTTCCTGATATATAACGTTTTCCATTGCTAAAAATATTTATTGTAAGCTTACAATGATTTTCACATCCATTACACCTTGTATGATTTATTTTTATGTCTAACTTATCTAATTCATCTTGTTTTAAAATAGTAGAATAATATTCCATATCAAGATTTGTTTCATATTGTTCTTTAGCAAGCAAAGCCATTCCATATGCTCCCATAAGGCCTGCTATATCTGGTCTTATAACATTTTTACCTACTATTTTTTCAAAAGCACGAAGTACGGCATCATTATAAAAAGTTCCACCTTGGACTACTATTTTATCTCCCAAAGTATTAAAATCTCTTATTTTCATAACTTTTTGTAAAGCATTTTTAATTACTGAATATGAAAGTCCACTTGAAATATCTCCAACAGAATATCCTTCTTTTTGTGCTTGTTTTATTTTTGAGTTCATAAATACTGTACATCTAGAACCTAGGTCTACAGGTCTTTTAGCTTCAATTGCTTGTTTTACGAATTCTGAAATTTCTAGATTTAAGCTTTTTGCAAAAGTTTCTATAAATGAACCACATCCAGATGAACATGCTTCATTAAGCATTATGCTATCAATTGCACCATTTTTAAGCCTTATATATTTCATATCTTGACCACCGATGTCAACTATACTTGTAACATCAGGTTCAAACTGTTTAGCTGCTGTAAAGTGTGCTATTGTTTCAATTTCTCCAATATCAACATTTAAAGCTGTTTGAATTAGTTTTTCTCCATAGCCTGTAACACCACTAAATCTAAGCTTTGCGGTTTCTGGCAAAATTTTATATAAACTATCTAACATCTTTATAACACTTTGAAGAGGATTTCCCTCATTGTTACCATATAAAGAATAAAGAAGTTTACCCTCATTATCTATTAAAACAATTTTCGTTGTAGTAGAACCTGCATCAATTCCAATAAAGCAATCACCTTTATAATCTTGAAGTTTTGCCTTTTGAACAGAAGCTTTAGAGTGTCTTTTTCTAAATTCTTCATATTCTTTATAATCTTTAAATAGTGGCTCAATTGGGCTTGTAGTATTATCTTTAGATATTTTTAAATTTTGAATTTTTTGAGCCAATTCTTCATTTGAAAAAGGCTTTTCATCTAGGGAATCAAGAGCTGCACCTGTAGCTACTAAAAGATGAGCTTCTTTTGGAATTATTATTTCATCATCTTTTAATTTTAATGTTTCTATAAATCTATTTCTTAATTCTGAAAGATATGTAAGAGGTCCACCTAAAAATGCAACTTTTCCTCTAATTGGTCTACCACAAGCAAGACCTGAAATTGTTTGATTAACAACTGCTTGAAAAATTGATGCCGCAATATCTTCTTTGGCTGCACCTTCATTTATCAAAGGTTGTACATCTGTTTTTGCAAAAACACCACATCTTGATGCAATTGGATAAATTGTTTTATGATTTTTTGCAAGTTCATTTAATCCCGCAGTATCTGTATGAAGTAGTGATGCCATTTGGTCAATAAAAGCACCGGTTCCACCAGCACATGTTCCATTCATTCTTTGTTCAATTGATTTATCAAAATAAATTATTTTTGCATCTTCTCCACCAAGTTCTATAACTACATCTGTATGTGGAATATATTTTTCTACCGCTCTTTTACAAGATACAACTTCTTGTATAAAATTTACATCTAAAAACTTTGCAGCAGACATCGCACCAGAACCTGTTAAGGCAAGTGTGAATTTGCTATTTGGATATTTTTCGTTTAGTTCTTTTAGAACTTCGCATACTGTATTTTTGGTATCTGAAAAATGTCTTCTATAGTCTTTATATATTGTTTCTTTGTTTTCGTTCATTACTACGATTTTTACTGTTGTAGAGCCAACATCTAGTCCTACGTGTAATATGTTTTGTGCCATATTTATCACTCCTTTAAATCCTTTTAATTCTATACAATTTTCGACATTTTGTCAATTGGAATTATTGGAAAATTTCGAAATGGGGACGGTTCCTTTTTGAAAAAGGAACCGTCCCCGTTTTGAAAAAATTAATGCACTTTATAAGTATAATTAGAAATTTTCTCAGTTTTTACAACCTGACCATTTAGTCTCAAAGTCCTATAAGTTACAGACTTAATATAAGAAGAAGTACGGCTAGTTACATTTGCAGAAACATTGACCTCATATTCAGGTTCTTGTTTAAATCCCCAAATTTGGAAAGAAGCGACACCATTAGCAACAGAGCAATTTATTTTTATGGCATAATTTCTAGAATTCTTAAACTTAAAATCTTTTACCCCATAAACAACAGTAGCATCACGACCAGCAGTTGCATAAGATGGAACAAATTGGTGATTATGTAGTTCTACAATTTCTAAGTTAGAAAATAATACGGCATTAAATAGGGTTGTAGATATTTGGCAAATTCCTCCACCTAAGCCGTCAACTACCTGACCATTTTGGTATATGGCTGCATCTTTATAACCTGCAGAAATTGTTCTTTCTCCAACTACATTATTGTATGAGAAAGTTTCTCCCGGTAATAAAACAGTTCCATCAATTTTTCCTGCGGCTAACCTAAGATTTGTTGTTCTATTGGTATTTGAGGCAGCATATTTTGTTGAATAAGATGCAAGTAAATCAGGAAATGCTTCATTGCCAATCATATTATTTGTTACATTTGGCTTTAATATTTTTAATGGAATTGTACACTCATTATCTGAAGTTTCAACAATTTTTTTTGCTTCGTCAACATTGAAATCTATCCCATTTTCAGCAGATGTTATAGTGTGAGTTTCTGGCTCAAATGAAGCATCCTTGGCTTCTTTATGGATTTCACTATAGATTTTGTCAATATCAATATTTTTTGGAGATTCTTGAATTGTTTGTAATTCTATGACTTCATTTATGTAATTTAAATTAGATAATTTTTCTCCAATTTTTTTGGCAGTTGTGTCAGTATCTATTATAAATCCATCACTACCTTTTGTTATAATTAGGCTTTTTCCCTCTATATAATAACCACTTTCAACAACCGCATCAGGTAATTCCTTTGACATATTATTTAGTATTGTTTTTAATGCTTCTTCATCATAATTTATTGTAGGCATTATATTAATACCATTTATCATAGCACTAAATATGTGATAATTATCTGAAAAAATATTATTTGTTTTTCCACATTGATATGCGTAATTAACTGCTGAATCTATATCAAATGATAAGTTTATTTCAGATGTTTTTATGTATGATGTATAGTCATTATGTACTAGTGTTATATCATTTGAAAGTTTTTCTGAATAGTATTGTTCTAGTTTGGCTTTTGCTTCTTCTTTACTTAAGTTTGATACATCTATTCCATTTATATGTATACCTTGCGAAATTGTTGAGTTTTGGCTGTAATTATAAATTGTAAATGCACTAAATATAACTATTATAAATACTAGAAAACTTATTAAAAAAATACAAATAGCAATAATCCAGTGCTTTGAATTAGTTTCTGAATTATTTGGTATTTGTTTAAATTCTTGATTTTCGGTTTTTGTAGGGTCTTCTACAATTTCCACTTTTTGTTCTTCTTCTATAATCATTTTTGTACCTCTATATTTATTTTATGTTTTAGTGTTAAATTTGTTACTATTACTTTAAATTATACTTATTTATGTTACAATATTATTAAGTTTTTGTCAATGGATTTGCTTGGTAAAAAATTGATAAAATAAAACGAAAATCTGGTAAAATTTATCAGATTTTCGCTTTATTTATGACTGTAATTGATTATTAATATTATATTGTTCTTCAAATCCGTCATTTAAATTTCCACCAATTAGAATTTTTATAGAATTAACTTCATTTAATTGTTTTAAAGTATTTAAAATACAATTAATTATATTAAATTTTTGAGTATCATCCTTAAAGTTTAAGAATTCTTCCGAAAAATCTAAATTTACACATCCATTATCAATTTTGGCATCTAAAATTTTAGTATTTTCAGGAAAAGCAGTGACTAAGCTATCATTTTCCGGACCTGCAAGTAAAAGCTCTATTAGTTGTTTATAAGGGTTTTGCAATAATGTGGCAGAATCAATAAGTTTTCCCTCACTTTTTATATTACCATCAGTATCTACAAAAAATAAAGTGACTGTAGTTTCTCTCATTTGTTTAGAACTGATTTCTTCTTCTGGTGTGTATTCGGAAATTGAATTATTTTCATTGGTAGAGTTTTTTGTTTTAAAATTTTTAATTACCCAATAAAGAGAAATTAAAATAATTATTAAAACTAAAATAAGTAAAAAAAATATCTTTTTATTTTTCATAATTTAAAAAAGCCTCCTTAATTTTTCTTTTGTAAATCTTATTTTTATGTTGTCCATTTTAGAACTTTATTTTAGGATTTTGTATAATTTTATGCAATTGGTAAATCTTTGAAAATTGTTTAAAAAATACTCAACTTCATTTAATGATTTACATGTATTTTTTTTTAGAGTTTTAAAATCAACTTTTTTCTTTTTAGGCTTTTTTGGGCCGGGCTTAGGAGGAGGACATGGAGGCTTAGGAGGAGGTGGTGATGGTGGACATTTTTGTTCTAGGTATCTGTTTTCATTTTCGTTGTTTGCAAAAAATAAATTATTCATTGAAAAAACTCCTTTTTTAGTGTATAATTTAGTAATATATAATATGAAAATTAGAATTAATGGTGAGCAAATGGAAATTGAATTAAAAGAAAATGAAAGAATAGATGACTTAGAATTTAAAAATTTAAAAATAATACAAAATAAATATGGTTTCTGCTTCGGAATAGATAGTATCTTATTAATCGATTTTGCCAAAAACATAAAGCAAAAATCCAAAGTCATAGACTTAGGAACAGGTACAGGAATTATACCAATTCTTTTATATGGAAAAACGAAAAATACAAAATTTGTTGGAGTAGAGATTCAAGAAGAGGTAGCTGGCATGGCAAAAAGAAGTGTAAAATTAAATGAATTAGAAGAAAAAATAGAAATAATAAATACAAATATTTTAGACTTAGATAAAAAATATGAAAGAGGAAGTTTTGATGTAATTACAACAAATCCGCCATATAAAAAAATAAATACAGGAATAATAAATGAAAATGACAAAAAACTAATTTCAAGGCATGAAATTACAGCTTCTTTAGAGGATTTTATCAAAATATCATCATTTTTACTAAAAGATTATGGTGAATTTTACATGGTACATAGACCAGATAGACTAGTTGATATTTTTACGGTAATGAGAAAAAATAGAATAGAACCAAAAAAGATAAAATTTGTGTATCCAAACCAAAATAAAAAAACAAATTTGGTTTTAATAAAAGGTGTAAAAAATGGAAAGCAATTTTTAGAGTTTGAGAACAATCTATATGTTTATAATGAAAATGGAAAATATACAGACGAAATTTTAAAAATATATAATAAAATTTAAGAAAGGACACATTAAATGAACGGAAAATTATATTTGGTTGCAACACCAATCGGAAATTTGGAAGATATTACATTAAGAGCATTAAGAATTTTAAAGGAAGTAGATTATATTGCGGCAGAAGACACAAGAAATACACTAAAATTACTTAATCATTTTGAAATAAAAAAGCCATTAATAAGTAATCATAGACACAATGAAGATGAAAGAGAAAATATTTTAATTGAAAAATTAAGAGATGGAAAAAATATTGCAGTTGTATCAGATGCAGGAACACCACGGGATTTCTGACCCGGGTGAAGTAATTGCAAAAAAAGCAATAGAGGAAAATATAGATGTAATTCCAGTTCCGGGAGCATGTGCAGCCATAAATGCTTTAATTGCATCTGGTTTAGATACAAAGGAATTTGTATTTTTTGGATTTTTACCATTAAATAAAAAATTAAGAAAAGAAAAATTAGAAGAAATAAAAAATGAAAATAAAACACTAATTATCTATGAGGCACCACATAAAATAAAAGATACTCTAAATGATTTAAAAGTTGTTGTGGGGGATAGAAAGATTGTTCTAGCAAGGGAATTAACTAAAATTCATGAGGAATTTATTAGAGGAAATATTGATGAAATTATAGAGAAAAGTGAAAATTTAAAAGGCGAAATGATTTTATTAATTGAGGGAAGTCATGAAGTTAATAACGAAAATATATTAAATAATTTGAGCTTGGATGAACATTACAATGTATACGAAAAACAGGGATTGAGCAAAAAAGAAATTATAAAAAAGATTGCAAAAGATAGGGGAGTTAATAAAAACGAGATTTATCAATATTTTTTAAGTAAATGAAAATAAAACTTAAATTAGCAAAACACTAATTTAAGTTTTATTTTTATTTATCTTCTTCTTCAATATCCAAAGAATTTATTTTTGAAAGACATTTTTTGCAAACTAATTTGTCTTTAAAAGAAACTAATTCTTTTGAGTTATTGCAAAAAATACATCCTGTTTCGAATTTTTTTAAAATGATTGATGTACCGTCTAAATAAATTTCGATTGGATCTTTTTCTTCTATATCTAATTTATTTCTAATTTCTTTTGGAATAACAACCCTACCTAATTCATCTAATTTTCTAACAATACCTGTTGATTTCATTTTTTGTTCCTCCTTAATTATATATGTTGTTATGTTTAACAGAGTATATATTACCACATTTTTTGTCGAAGGTCAATAAAAAATACAAATTTTTCCAAAAAAATGACGATTGATGTTGGAAGATGGCACAAATACAATGTTTGTCGAATTATGTCGAACGATTTTTCTTGACAAAATATGTAAATGGGTGTAACATAATAACAGAAAGTGACAAAAAAATTAAATCAAAGGAAAGTTATTATGTTTCTAAAAATAATATTATTTATATCAATATTTATTATTGTCAGAATTTTAGTTATTAAATTTTTAACCATAAAATTAATAAAAGAATTAAAATTAGACAAATAAATAAAAATGTTATTAATCTTGTAGAGAAAATAAAATCCAATTGAATAAAGAAAAATGAAATTTAAACTTTATGCCCCTTAATATAAAGCTAAAATAAAAATTACCTCTATTAAATTTTTTTGATAAAATGATTTGAAAAATAAATGAGTTGAAGAAATCTACGCAAAAAAATAATTGCTCCAGAAAGCAATTACAAAAAATTTGAAATTTTTAAATTTTATTTTCTCTACAATGCAAATTATATATGTATTAATTTTCCGGGTAAATCTCTGCTTGCAATAGATAAATTAATGTCATCTAAGTTAGTACCATTAGAAATTAATTCATCTACAACAGTTTGGTAAGCAAGTTCTGGAAAATTACTCTCTTTACTTAAATGTCCGAGAATTGCATTTTTTAAACCAGATTTTATTAAATAATTTATGGTTTGACCTGCAACTTGGTTAGAAAGGTGACCAGTAGGCCCTGCAATTCTTGACTTTAGTTTAAAAGGATATTTAGTGTATTTTAAAACTTCTGGGTCATAATTGGCCTCTAAAAGTATAAATTCACTACCATCAATATGTTTTACAATATCATTATTCATATGACCTATATCTGTTGCGATACTTATTTTTTTATTATCTGAAAAAAGTGTGTATCCGCAAGGATTAGCAGCATCATGCGGGATAGAAAATGGTAAAATTTCTATATCTCCAACCGCGAATTTTTCGTCTATGGATATATTTTTTTTATTTTTATCAGATATTTTTTCACTTTGTTTTGGCATAGCATCAAAAGTTTTAGATGTTGCAAAAACAGGAATATCAAACTTTTTAGATATATTTCCAACACTTTGAATATGGTCTGTATGTTCATGTGTTACAATTACAGCATCCAAGTCTAGAGCAGATACATCAATACTTTGCAAACCTTGTTCAATTTTTCTAAGGCTTACTCCTGCATCTACTAGTATTTTTGTATTTTCTGTTTCTACAAACAAACAATTTCCACTACTTCCACTATATAAACTACAAAAATTTAACATGTGTATTTCTTCCTTTTTGTCAATTTGTTTATCATAATAAAATGCTGAAGAAATTAATTTTCTTCAACACGTTTTATTTTAGCCCCTAGGCTACGGAATTTTTCTTCAATATTTTCATAACCTCTATCAATATATTCTAAGTTGTAAATGTCAGTTGTGCCTTTTGCGACTATACCGGCAACAATTAATGCTGCACCTGCACGCAAATCTGAGGCATATACTGGAGCTCCTTTAAGTTCTTTTACACCCTCGAAAAATGCGGATTTTCCTTGTGCTGTAATTTTTGCACCCATTTTGTTAAGTTCTTCTGTATATTGAAAACGTGAATCCCATATACTTTCATTTATTACAGATGTGCCATCAGCTATTGATAAAATTACTCCCATTTGTGACTGCATATCTGTTGGAAATCCCGGGTATGGAAGTGTTTTTATTGTTGCTTTGTTCGGTCTTTTATTACATGAGACTCTTATTGCATCTCCATAATCTTCTACTGTTCCACCAACTTCACATATTTTAGCTGTTATTGCTTCTAAGTGTTTGGTGATACAGTTTTTTAGTAAAATATTTCCTTTTGACGCAACTGCTGCAACCATAAATGTTCCAGCTTCTATTTGGTCAGGAACGACAGAATATGTAGCGCCTCCTGTAAGTTCTTTTACTCCTGTAACTTTTATTGTATCTGTTCCTGCTCCTTTTATGTTTGCTCCCATTGTGTTTAAGAAGTTTGCAACATCAACTATATGGGGCTCTTTGGCAGCATTATCTATTATTGTTATACCCTCTGCTAAAACACTTGCAAGCATTACATTAATTGTTGCTCCAACAGATGTAATATCCATATATATAGATGTTCCTTTTAATTTTTTTGCTTTTGCAACGATTTTTCCTTGTCCGATTTCTACATTTGCTCCTAATGCCTCAAAACCTTTTATATGTTGGTCAATAGGTCTTGCACCTAATTTGCATCCGCCGGGCATTCCTACTGTTGCTGAACCTTTTCTACTAAGCAAGCTTCCTAATAGGTAGTATGATGCTCTGAATTTACTTGTAAGCTCTAAAGGAGCTTCTGTTGTTTTTATATCTCTTGAATCTATTGTTATTTCATTTGCAGAATTCCATTGTATTTTTGCACCTAATTTTTCAAGAATTTCACAATATATTTTTACATCACTTATATTTGGTAAATTATTTATTGT
>CAKPNI010000039.1 GCA_934168355.1 uncultured Clostridia bacterium | reverse complement strand
GATATTTTACTATCAAGAGATGTATTAGGTGGAGCAAATATTTTTTGCTATCCTTTTGGGCAGTATAATGATTTAGATATAAAGGTACTTAAAGAAAATGGATATAGGTTGGCTTTTACTACTAAAGGGGGGAGAGTCAAAAAGGGAAGTTCTAAATATGAATTGCCTAGGGTTAGAATTTCGGGTAATACTGGAATTGAAGAATTTAAGAAAAAAGTAGAGTGATTTTGTCAAAAGGACCGTATCATTTCGCGAAAAGAAACGGTCCTAATGAAAAAAGAAACGGTCCTAATACGAAAAATTATATAATATTCTGCACATAAATCTTATAACTGCAAGAAAGCAAAACAGATTTTAGTAAATATTTATTGCCATCTACAGAATCATTATCAGCAAAATCCTTTTTATTAAAAGCACATCTCAAAGCTTCTTCAAACAAACTGCAAAATCTATCATAAGCATGTTCTACATCGGTATGTTTCAAGGCTATGTCAATCAAATTATAAATTTCATTCATACTATAAACTTGCTTTAAAATGCAAATAGCAAAAATTTTAGCACACTGAATTTTAGAATATTTTTTCTTAACGGGTGCGTCAATCAAATGGTTTTTAACATAGTTATTAATCATAGTTTTAGTCAAAATTTGATTTTCTTTTTTTTCATCATTCCCACCGTTACAAGGCAAAAAAGCCTCTAAAGAAGAATTTATAAAGGTTACTACTTGGTCTAAGTACAAATCAACATTAGGTAGCTCGTTCCATCTTGGAATATGGACTTTATCTAATGAAATTGAATCTTTTTTATTATTACACATATTGTTATCCCTTCTTTCAAGGCTTATAATAGCATTTTTAGAAGCAGTAGTCAAGTAAATTGACAAAGTAGTGTAAATATGATAATCTAGTTTTACAAACTAAATAAAAGGAGAAAAAAGTCATGAAATCAAATGAAAAAAATAAATTTAGAGATGTTCCTATATTTAATAATATAAAGGAAGTAATATATAATTCGGTGAAATTATATAGAGATAATATTGCATTTGTTACAAAAATAAAAAAAGAAAACAAAATTGTAGAATATATAAATCATACATATCAAAATTTTTTGGATGATATCAATTCATTTGGAACAGCTCTTTATGTATTAGGGTTAAGAGGAAAAAGAGTTGCAATTGTTGGAAGAAATAGATATGAATGGGCGGTTGCTCATATTAGTAATTTATTTGGAGGAATTGTTTCTGTTCCTATAGATAAAGAATTACAATTAAGTGAGTTAGAAGATTCTTTAATAAGAGCAAAGGTTGATGCAATTGTATTTGATGAAAAATACGAAGAAAACATAGATATAATAAAACAAAACGGAAAAACTAAAATAAAAAATTTTATATGTATGGGAAATTTGGATAATTACACAAAATTTGAAGAATTATTAAGAAATGGAAGAAATCAAGTATTAAATGGTAACAGAGAATTTATAGATAATGAAGTAAATTCTGAAGCAATGAGTATACTTTTATTCACATCTGGAACTACATCAAAATCAAAAGCGGTAATGCTTAATCAAAAAGGACTTGCAACTAATATTGCTGATATGTTGATGGTTGAAAGCTTATATCCAACAGATACAAATATTGCCTTTTTACCATTCCATCATATTTTTGGTTCAACTGGAATGTTAGTTATGTTAGCATCAGGTGTAAAAACTGTATTTCCAGATGGATTAAGATATATAAAACAAAACTTAAAAGAATATGGTGTATCTGTTTTTGTTGGAGTACCATTACTTGTAAATAAAATGTACGAAAATATAGAAAAAGAAATTGAAAAGCAAGGTAAAACAAAATTAATAAATACAGCTACAAAAATAAGCAACTTTTTATTAAAATTCAATATTGATATAAGAAGAAAATTATTTAAACAGGTTTTAGATGGTCTAGGTGGAAAAATGAGATTAATAATATCTGGAGGTGCTCCTTTAGATAAAAATGTATCTATAAAATTTAATGAATTAGGAGTACGTTTAATTCAAGGATATGGTCTTACAGAAACTAGCCCTGTTATTTCAGCAGAAAATGACAAATACATAAGAAATGGTTCTGTAGGCTTTCCTATGAGACATTTAACAGTTGAAATTGTAAATAAAGACAAAGATGGAATAGGAGAGGTACGTGTAAAAGGTCCTAATATAATGATGGGATATTACGAAAATGAAGAAGCAACAAATAAAGTCTTAAAAGATGGATGGTTCTATACAGGAGATTTGGGTTATATTGATAATGATGGTTTTTTATTCTTAACAGGTAGAGAAAAAGATGTTATTGTTATGAAAAATGGAAAGAAAGTTTTCCCTGAAGAGCTTGAAGTTTTAGTAAATAATTTACCAGAAGTAGAAGAATGTTTTATATATGGAATGGCTCAAAAAGGTGACAAAAATGACCCTATGGTTTCAGTTAAGATTGTGTATAATAAGGATGCAATAATAAATAGAAGTGAAAATGAATTATATGATATATTGTGGAATGAAGTTAAAGAAATTAATAAGACTTTACCACCATATAAATATATTAAAAAGATGATTATAACTGATAAACCTTTAATTAAGACGACTACCCATAAGATTAAGAGAAAAGAAGAATTGGCGAGAATTGAAGGAAAATAAAATTGCAACTCGAAAATCCTAAAAAAATAGGAATTTCGGGTTGCGTCGTTGTTTAAAAGCTATTTTTTATAGCATTGAATAAATCAGTGCTATTGACATCGAGACAATTTGTGTCGCTAAAAATAGCGATTGTTACATAATCTTTTGGCTGTTTGGCATATGCCAAATATTCATGCCAAATTTTATTTTTTACCGTTAAAGTTTTACCGTAAGATTTTTCAATCTTCCTAAAAAAATAAAGTGTTAACATTTTTTTTGTTGGAGCGGTTTTTATTTTTTGCTTTAACCACTTTTCATCTACAATACATGCAACATTTTGAATAAATTCATATGTTGCTATACTAGAGTTCATCTTCTCTTGTATTGACTGTTGAATTAATCGAAAAATCTTTTTACGAAAAGACTTTTTATCTCCTTGCTCATAAATAGCATCAAGTGCATCCATGAACACAGGGTCATCAAGATACACAAAAAATGGATCTTTTTTATACTCGGATATATGAGCATTAGAGAGTAGCAGTTCGTAATGCCCGTCTGCGTTTCTTCTGGTTTTTAATACTTTCAACAATTTTTTCTCTTCCCGTGTCAATACATCATAGCTTTCATTCTGATTCATATAGAATCTCCTTTCTTTTTCTGAAAAACAACTTGTTACATTTACATTTTAACATAAATTTACATAATATGCAAATTAAAAAATCAAACAGCCAAATCTTGACTTTTACCCCTCAACAATATATAATTCATCTATCGAAAGGAGAGTGGTAAAATGCAAGACTTAGAAGAAAACCTAAGAATTCTATCTTCGCAAAAAAGCAAACTAAAAGATTTAGGTGATTCACTTTGACATCCCAAAACTAGAAGAAAACCTTAAAAATCTAGAAGCAGAAACAACCAATCCATCATTTTGGGAAGATAGCCAAAAATCAAATAAAGTATTATCAAAAATCAAAAACATAAAAGGAAAATGTCAAAAATATAGAGATCTAGAAAATGAAATAAATAACACAATAGAATTAGTAGACTTGCTAAAAATGGAATATGATGAAGAACTAGCTTTAGAAATTCCAAAAGACATAAAAAAAATAGACAAAGACCTAGAAAAATTTGAAATAGAAACACTTCTATCAGGCAAATACGACAAAAACAATGCCATATTAACTTTGCATCCCGGAGCAGGGGGAACAGAAGCACAAGATTGGGCAGAAATGTTATATAGAATGTACACAAGATGGGCAACAAAATCAGGATATAAAGTAGAGGAATTAGACTATTTAGAGGGAGATGAAGCAGGTTTAAAAAGTGTTACATTTGAGGTAATAGGAGAAAATGCCTATGGATATTTAAAAGGCGAAATGGGAGTACATAGACTAGTTAGAATATCCCCATTTGATAGTGGGGGAAGACGTCACACATCATTTGCATCACTTGAGGTTCTACCAGAAATAACAGATGATGTAGATTTATATATTAACCCAGATGATATAAAAATGGATGTATTTAGAGCCTCAGGTGCAGGAGGACAACATATAAATAAAACATCATCAGCAGTAAGATTAACACATATTCCAACAGGAATAATAACATCATGCCAAACACAGAGGTCACAACTTCAAAATAGGGAATATGCCATGAAAATGTTAAAATCTAAGCTATTAGACCTAAAAGAAAGAGAACATAAAGAAACAATTGAAGAATTAAAAGGAGTTCAACGCGAAATTGCGTGGGGAAGCCAGATACGTTCATATGTCTTTTGCCCATATACATTAGTAAAAGACCATAGAACAAATTACGAAGTTGGAAACGTGCAAAGTGTTATGGATGGAGAATTAGATGGCTTTATAGAAAGTTATTTAAAACAAGATGTAACATAATTATTTTTAAAACATAATATATTAATAGTAAGCCATATTTAATTAAATAGGTGTGTAATAAAAAGATAAAGAAGGTGCCGATATGGACACAGTAGTATTAAAATTTGGAGGAAGTTCAGTTGCAGACAATATTAAATTAAATGTTGTTGCAGAAAAAATCAAAAGTTTTTATGACGAAAACAAAAGGGTCGTAGTTGTTGTTTCTGCACAGGGGAAAACAACAGATGGATTAATTAAGGAAGCTATGAGTTTATCAAGTGTTCCTAATGAAAGAGAATTAGATGTATTATTAAGTACAGGAGAGCAAATCTCAATGGCAAAAGTCGCTATTTTGCTAAATAGACTTGGAATGCCAGCAATTTCGCTTACAGGTTGGCAAGCAGGAATTTATACTAATAATACAAATCAAGATGCAATTATAGAAGACATAGATACATCAAGAATTGAAGAGGAGTTAGACAAAGGAAAGATTGTCATAGTTGCAGGTTTCCAAGGAATAAACCCTAATATGGATATCACAACTTTAGGCAGAGGCGGCTCTGATACAACAGCTGTAGCACTAGCTGCAAAACTTAAAGCATCAAAATGTTATATTTTTTCAGATGTTGATGGAGTATATACTGCAGACCCTAGACAAACAAAGGTTGCAAGAAAAATTAATACATTATCTTATACAGAAATGCTTGATATTGCAGATGAGGGAGCAAAGGTACTTCACAATAGATGTGTTGAAGTTGGAGAAAAATTTAATGTTCCAATAATTGCAAAATCAACTTTCAATAATAATGATGGAACTGTTATTAATGATAAAATTGAGGGTGGATATGTTAAAAACATTGTTAAAAATGATAATATTTTATATGTTCGTATTACATCTGATAATTATTCTTTAGATAAGTTTAATACTATTTATAATTCTTTTATTGAGGAAGAATTAAATGTTAAAAATTTAGTTAATAGTAGTGAGGATATTTTGGATATTTCTTTTACTATTCCTAAGGCTAAGTTTAACAAGTTTGCCAATTTGTTGGAAGATAAATTTCCGGAACTTAAAAGTAGTTATTTAGATATTACTAGAATTTCTGTTATTGGAAATGGTATTATGAGTAACAATAGTGTTTTAAATAAGACTATGGATGTGGTGAAGAAAAATAAACTTGATATTATTAGTATGGAGATAAATGAAACTAAAATAGCTATTATGTTTAAGAAAATTATACCAAATGAAGTCTTAGAAGAATTACACAAGACTCTAATAATATAATGTAAAAGGACCTGAAAAGGTTCTTTTTTTGTTCTAAAAGCCCAATTTTTGAATATAATTATTTATAGTTAGGAGGCATGAAAATGGTTGTTGAAGAAAGGAAAAATGTTGCAAGTTTAAATAATATAATTCAAAATTTAGTCTTAGAAAACAGGAACAAACTAAGCATATCTGGAGTAAAAGATGTGCTTAGCTTTGATGACCAAGTAGTTATAATGGAAACTGAACTTGGGCTTTTAACGGTAAAAGGTGCAGATTTAAAAATAAATAAGCTAAGTATTGATACCCAAGAAGTGATTGTTGAGGGAGAAATAAATAATTTAGGGTATAGTGACCATTCTAAAAAAGATCCAGATGGTAGTTTATTCAGCAAGATTTTTAAATAAAATGATAGGAGATTGAGTTAAGTTGGCTATAAATCAGGCTTATTTGTTTTTGATATTTGCTTTAAATGGGATTTTTATTGGTGTTTTATTTGATTTTTTTAGAATATTACGAAAATCATTCAAAACTGCAAATTGGATTATAAATATTGAGGATATTTTATTTTGGATACTAACAGGACTAAGCATAATTTATTGTATGTATAATTTTTCTGATGGAAGTTTAAGATTTTTCATGTTTTTAGGATTAGGCTTAGGGCTATTGTTATACATGCTTACACTTAGTAGTTTTATAGTAAAAACAGTCGTAAAAATTATATCTATAATAAAGAAAATTGTAGTTACAGTATTTAGAATTATTATATTTCCTTTTAAGGCTATTTTTAAATTCGTGGAAAAAATTTTGTTTAGACCAATATATTTGTTTTTTATAAAAATGCAAAATAATATGACAAAAAAGTTTAAAAATATATTTTTAAATATAAATAAATCAAAAAAAGTTCAAAAAACTTAAACGTATAGAGGGATTTTGTCTTTAAATGGAGAATAATAAAGATAGAAAAGAAAAAATTAGGAAAGATGGTACATATGAAAAGTAAAACAACGATATTAAAAAGATTAGTATTTATAGCAATTTTAATATATGCTATAATAACATTTATAAGTCAACAAAAAATATTAAATACATATAGTGAGCAAGAAAAAAATCTAGAAACACAAATTGCGGAAGCAAGCGAATATCAAGATAAATTAAATGAAGAAAAAAGCAATGTAAATTCACCTGAATATATAGAAGCAATTGCAAGAGAAAAGTTAGATATGTATTTACCAAATGAAAGAGTTTATGTAGATCAAGAAAATTAAAATCCTTGAATTTTAACATTTTCAAGGATTTTTTTATGTAACACAAGGAGTGAAACAAACGTGAAAATATATGTATATTTAGACGAAAGCCGGTTCAATTCATAAAAATAGTAAAACAAGATATTTTGCAGTTGGTGGATACTTTTCCTATGAGAAAGATAGAATGAAAATTAAAGCAAAATACAAACAGGAAAATTTTAAATTAAAAAAAGCTAAAAACCTAGGATTAGATGTTGAAATAAAATCTTATAATATGACTGAAAAAGAAAAAATAAAAATATTTAGTAAAATTCAAGATATAGAAACTTTTCATGGATGTGTTAAGGTATTTGATAAAAAATACATGAAAAAAGAAATTATTGATTCAAATATATTTTTTAATTATGCAGTAAAAATTTTAATTCAAGATTGTATATTACCAGAATTAAATTTACAAGAGAATGATGAACCGATAGAGTTTATTATCAGTATTGACAATAGAAATATAAGAGTAGGTGAGTTAAATAATTTAGAAACATATTTAAAAACCGAATTTTGCATTTATGAAGATGACTTTAAAATTAAATATTTTGACTCTAAAACGAATTATGGAATACAATTAGCAGATTTAACAGTTAACACTTTTTACAATTCGTATAAAGATATAAGTATAGTCGAAAATTTAATAAAAGAATTAAAACCAAAAAATTTTAGAGTAAGTTTATTCCCGAGAAATAGTAGGAATAAAAAATAAAATTATTCATAAAATATTAGTAAAATATTTGACATACATTTTTTTGTGTGATAAAATATTTATAAGGTAAGACCTAGGAGAGGTAGCTAAAAGCTAAGCGTATGCTAAGTACGCTGCCACCTAGGCGTTTTTATTATAAAGAATTATAGAAGAATAATTAAAAGAGAAAATTATATATTTACCAAATGAAAAATTTAAGAGTAAATCAAGAAAATTAAAATCCTTGAATTTTAACATTTTCAAGGATTTTTTGTTGTTTAGCTTCACAAGTGTTAAGATTTGTGATATAATAAGCAAGTAAAATTTTTTTCTATAAAATAATCCCAAAAATTAAAATCAAAAAATTTGTAAAAAGGAGAAATAAATATGCCAGATTTAGAAAGTTTAACATTATTAGAATTAAAAAAATTAGCAAAAGAAAACAATATAAGAAATATATCAAAATTAAAAAAAGAAGAGCTTATTGAAGTTTTAAAAAGCATTCAAAGCAACAAATTTGAAGAAGTAGATGAAGAGCTAGAAGAAGATGACGACGAAGACGAAGTAGAAGAAAAAGAAGAACCACGCCGTAGATATGATGCGTCAGATGACGAAGTAGAAAAATTAGAAGAAGCAAATGCAGTTGCATATCAAGTAAATAATGAAGAAGATGAAATAATAGAAGGTATATTAGAAGTATTACCTGACGGATATGGATTTTTAAGAGGAGACAATTACTTATCAAGTCCAAAAGATGTATACATTTCTCCCATCCAAATAAGAAGATTTAGACTAACAACAGGAGATTTAGTAAAAGGAATTTCAAGATGTAAAGAGGGAGAAAAATTCCCATCTCTAATATTTGTTGGAGAAGTAAATGGAGAACATCCCGAAAAAGCAGCTCGTAGAATAAGATTTGAAGATTTAACACCTATTTATCCAGATGAGAGATTAAAATTAGAAACAATCCCTACAAATTATGCAACAAGAATGATAGACATAATATCACCAATAGGTAAAGGACAAAGAGGATTAATAGTTGCTCAACCTAAAGCAGGAAAAACAACATTATTAAAAGAAATAGCAAATAGTATAACAACAAACAATCCAGAATGTGAGCTTATAATGCTACTTATAGATGAAAGACCAGAAGAAGTTACAGACATGAAACGTTCTATAAAAGGTCAAGTCGTATATTCAACATTTGACGAATTACCAGAACATCATGCAAAAGTTGCAGAAATGGTAATAGAAAGAGCAAAAAGATTAGTAGAACAAGGAAGAGATGTAGTAATACTATTAGACAGTATAACAAGACTTGCAAGAGCTTACAACCTAGTTGTACCAGCTTCTGGAAGAACATTATCAGGAGGTATTGATCCAGCATCATTACATAAACCTAAAAAATTCTTTGGTGCAGCTCGTAACATAGAAAATGGCGGAAGTTTAACTATTTTAGCTACTGCTTTAACAGAAACAGGAAGCAGAATGGATGACGTTATTTTTGAGGAATTTAAAGGTACTGGAAATATGGAAGTCCTACTTGATAGAAGTTTGGCAGAAAGAAGAATCTTCCCTGCTATTGATATTAACAGGTCTAATACTAGACGTGAAGATTTATTATTAAATCAAAAAGAATTAAAAGTTGCAGAATTGATTAGGAAAGCAATGAGCAAGATGTCAGCTGCTGAAAGCACAGAACAAATGCTAAATGCTATAAAAACTACTAGAAATAATGAGGAACTTTTGCAAAAATTGGAGTTTGATTTATATAGATATAGTAAATAGCATTTGTGATATTATAAAAAATAAAAAAATAAGAGTAAAAATGCCCCTTTTGTGATAAAATAAATAAAAATTTTATCGCAAAGGGGATTTTTTTTAAAAGAATAACTATATTTTTTTAGAATTTTTAATAAATTTTGTATTAGACTTATAGTTTACTCTTTTTTACTGACTTTTTTCTTTTTTTATTTATATTTTTTATTATTTATGTTATAATCACAAGCATAAAGAAAAAACGATAAAAAA
>CAKPNI010000038.1 GCA_934168355.1 uncultured Clostridia bacterium | reverse complement strand
TCAAACGATGGAAAAATTGACAAAGAAACATTACTTGCAGATACAGGATATGGTCAAGGTCAAATTCTAATAAATCCAGTACATATGGCATCAATATATTCTGCATTTTATAATGAGGGAAACATGATAAAACCATACCTAGAATTTAAAGAAGAAAAAGCACCAACAATTTTAGTAGAAAATGCATTTACAAAAGAAGCATCAGAAGAAATAAAAAATGACCTAATACAAGTTGTAGAAAACCCTGAGGGCACGGCAAAAGACATGAAAATAAATGGAGTAACAATTGCTGGAAAAACAGGAACAGCTGAATTAAAAGCTTCAAAAGATGAAAAAGCAGATACAATTGGCTGGTTTGACTGTTTCACAGTAAATAAAGACAATCCATATCTATTTATCGGAATGGTAGAAAAAGCAAATAATAACGGAGGAAGTCACTACCTAATCCCAATGATAAAAAGAGCGATAACAAACTAAAAAAGTAGAGTAGGTTAAAGAAGTACAATCATCTTCAACTTCTTTAACCGGCTATATTAATTAAATTTTTATCTTGTTAATTCGTATATTGCCTCCGCATAAATCTTACTTGCCAAAACCAATTTTTCTATATCCACGAATTCATTTGCTTGGTGGCACATGTCTGTATCTCCGGGAAAGTTTGCCCCAAAAGAAATACAATTATCAAAAGCTCTAGCATATGTTCCTCCACCTATTGCAATCGGTTCAAGGTTCGAGTTTGTTTTTTGATTAAATATATTACAAAGAGTTTGAACTAAGTAGTTATCCTTAGGTACATATAGAGGCTTTTGTTTTCCTGCAACATAAGTTTCTAATGAAAATTCTCTACATTTTTGGTCAATTATGTTGGTAACAGTTTCAATAGTGGTGTTTACTGGAATTCGAAGATTAATACCAACTTGTAAATAATTTTCATAAAACTTTAGATGTCCAACATTTAAAGTAAGTATTCCAGACTCATCTTCAAAATTAATTCCTAAAGACTTTCCGTCAAATTCCGTATTTATAAAATTGTTAAAAAATTCAAACATATTAATGTTAAGTCCGAAATGATAAAATAACTTGTGTAAAAATATAATCATAGGAGAGATAGCATTTTTACCTAAATCTGGATGAGCAGCATGTGCTTGAATGCCAGAAGATTGTAGTAATATTGAATTTTCTTTAATAGAATAGCTAATGTTTAAATAAGCTAATTCATTGTCAATAAAACTTGCAATATCAGTTAAATTTATTTTAGAATCATCAATATCAAGTGTGACATTACAAATTTTAGGAACAACATTAATTGCATTATTATTGCAATCTATATTAGAAATTTTTATTGGATAATTTTCATATTTTGAAAAATCATCTTTTATATAAACAGTTGCAATACCTTTTTCGGCATAGATGCATGGAAAATCGGCATCTGGACTAAAACCTATTGTAGGCCATTCTTCTTTTTCTTTATAATGTTTTATGCATTTCCAGCCTTTTTCTTCATTTACACCAAGAATTAGTCTTACTCTTGAGTTGACTTTTTGGTTATCTTTTATAGCCTTCATGGCATAAAGAGAAGCGATAACAGGGCCTTTATCATCAATTGCACCACGACCAAAAATTTTTCCGCTTTTTATTGTAGCTTTAAAAGGAGGAGTATCCCATTCATCACCACTAGGTACAACATCTAAATGTCCAATAATACCTACAAGTGTTTCCCCCTCTCCGAATTCAATATATCCACAGTAATTATCAATGTTTTTTGTTCTAAAGCCTAGACGTTCTCCTAAATCTAGGGCATAATCAAGTGCTTTTTTTGCACCCTGACCAAAAGGCGTATCAGGATTTTGGTTTTCTTCAGAAACACTTGGAATATTTATAAGATTACAAGTTTCCTTTATGATATCATTTTTTAAATTATCAATATATTCATCAAACATATAAACCTCCTAAATTATTTTTTACAATTATATTATAAAATATATTAAACAACAATAAAATTATTGATATTTTTTAGTAAGTATAGTAGAATGTGGATATAATTAGAGAAAATAAATCTGTTGAAAGGAAGAAAAAATGGATAATATAGAAATTGAAAATAAAGCTAAAGAAATAAGAAAAGATATTATAGAGCAGGTATATAGTGCAAATTCAGGGCATCCGGGAGGTTCACTGTCAATTGCAGATATAATGGCAGTATTATATTTTGATGAACTAAATATAGATGAAAAAAATCCAAAGTGGGAAGATAGAGATAGGTTAATATTATCAAAAGGACATTGTTCGCCAGCATTATATGGAGCATTAGCTGAAAGAGGATATTTCGAAAAAGAGGATTTAAAGGGCTTTAGAAATATTAATAGCAAGCTTCAAGGGCATCCAAATATGAATGATGTACCACGGAGTTGATATGAGTTCTGGTTCACTTGGACAAGGTTTGTCAGTAGCAAATGGTATTGCAATAAGCGGAAAAATGGATAAAAAAAATTATAGAGTATATTGCATTTTAGGAGATGGAGAAATAGAAGAAGGTCAAGTTTGGGAAGCTGCGATGGCATCTAATAAATATAAATTGGATAATTTGTGTGTAATAGTAGATAATAATAATCTTCAAATTGATGGAACTATAGAGGAAGTTATGAGTTCTTATCCGATTGATAAAAAGTTTGAAAGTTTTGGATTTAATGTTATTACTATAAATGGACATGATATTCAGGAGATAAAAGATGCTTTTAGTAAGGCGAAAAGTATAAAAGGTAGACCTACTTGTATTATTGCTAAAACTATTAAGGGAAAAGGTGTGTCTTTTATGGAAAATCAGGTTGGATGGCATGGAAAGGCACCAAATAAGGAACAATACGAGGAGGCAATAAGAGAGTTATGAAAGTTTTAATTACAGGGGCATCTTCTGGAATAGGAAGAGATATGGCAAGAGAATTTGCCGAAAGAAAATATGATTTAGTACTAGTTGCTCGAGATGAAAAAAGGTTAAACGAATTAAAAACAGAACTTGAAGTGAAGTATAATATAAATGTAAAAATAGTTGTAAAAGATTTGTCAGATGAAGAAAATTGTATAAATCTTTATGAGGAAAATAAAGATATAGATATATTAGTAAACAATGCAGGTTTTGGAGTTTTTGGGGAATTTACTAAAACAGATTTACAAAAAGAGTTGAATTTAATAAAAACAAATATAATTGCAGTACATATTTTGACAAAATTATACTTAAAAGATATGGTTCAAAAAGATTCTGGAAGAATTTTAAATGTGTCTTCAATTGCGGGAAGTATGCCAGGACCTCTTATGTGTGCATATTATTCTTCTAAAGCCTATGTTTTAAGATTGTCAGAGGGAATAAGAGAAGAATTAAATAAGAAAAAATCTAAGGTTAAAATTAGTGTTCTTCAACCCGGTCCTGTAAATACTAATTTTAATAATGTTGCTGGGGTAAAGTTTAATATAAGCTCAAAGTCTAGTGAGTATGTGGCAAAATATGCTGTTAGGAATTTTTTGAATGGAAAATTTAATATTGTGCCCGGCTTTTTGATAAAGTGCGCTAAGTTTTTTAGTAAGATTACTCCTGATTTTTTTGTTGCTAAGATTTGTTATTATATGCAAGAGAAGAAAAAATGACTCATCGGGACCGGTTCTTTTTGTGTCCATTTTAATTATTAAAATGGACACAAAAAGAACCGGTCCCGATGAGTCACAAACGAGCAAAACGAGAAAACAGCAACCCATCTCCATCACGATAATAGCCTTTTCTACACCCAACTTGCCTAAAACCCCATTTCTGATAAAGAGCAATTGCAACAGAATTAATAGAACAAACCTCCAAATTTATTTTCGCAACATTTTTTTTATCACAAAAATCAATCAATGTTTGCATAAGCAAATTTGAAATTCCGCATACCTCTAAAAGACTTCTTAACAACTATATTTGTAATGTCAGCTTCATCTAAAACCACTAAAATACCTGCAAAACCAACAATTTCTCCATCAAATTTTACAACAAAGTAAGTTGAATTAGGGTTTTCAAGTTCGCTTTTAAAAACATTATAATTCCAAAAATCATCAAAATCATTTTCCAAAATATCTTTTATATTTTCTAAATCTTCAAGGCACATATAATCAATCTCAAAATTATTTTGTTCCATTTAATTTTTCCTCCAGCTTTTTTTCAGCTTCTGATTTTCTAAGATATAAAGGCATAACTTCTTGAATATTATGAGTAGTATAATTATAATATCCTGCAAATCCTACTTTAGAAGCAGATAAGTCATTATTATCTATAAATTTTGCTGAAGGCAAATAGTCTAAAATAACATTTTTATAAGTAGTAGCTCCATCTCCAACAAAAGTAATATCACATTCTGGATTAATTTCTTTTATTTCTAAAAGTAAATCTTCGATATTTTCAAAAGATGCTTTACGTTTAACAATATGGCTAAAAGTAGAATTTAAAATATTTTCAAATATTTCACAATATACATTATTTTTTTTAGCATCTATTAAAGAACATATGACTCCCATATTTTCACAATTATATGTAAGACTATCTAACGAATTTACACCAATAGATGGAATTCCTAGACTATCTGCAAAAGCTTTGACTGTTGAAATTCCGATACGAATGCCTGTAAATGAACCGGGACCTATGTCTGAAACTAATAAATCTATATCTGAAAGAGTTAAATTTGTTTCTTCAAATATTTGCTTAATAAGAGGCATTAATGTTTCGGAATGTGTTAGACCATTATTTAAATTTATTTCTTTTATAATAGAAGTATCTTCTAATATAGCTACTCCACAAATTTTGCTTGATGTTGTAATACTTAAAATTTTCAATTTAAATTTCCTCCTTTAGTTTGTCTAAAATAGTTTCATATTTTTGCCCCAATGCGTCAACTTTTAGCAAACGAGAATCAGGCTCATTTTCAGGCTTTTTAAATGAAATATGTATATATTGGAAAGGCAAAGCATCTTCTATTAATTCGCCCCATTCGATTAAACAAATTCCTTTTTCAAAATATTCTTCGCCACCAATTGCATAAAACTCTTCTGTATCTGATAGTCTGTAAACATCGAAATGATAGATGTTTACTTCACTTGATGAATATTCATTTACAATATTGAATGTTGGACTTGATATTTCTTCTTCTAGTCCAAAATAGCTTAAAAATCCTTCTGTAAATTTTGTCTTGCCTGAACCAAGTTCTCCTGTTAAAACTATGGTATCTCCTTTAGTTAAGTGTTTGGCAAAAATTTTTGCAATATTCATTGTTTCGTTACTTGAAGATGATTTTATATTAATTGATTTCATAAAATATTCCTTTCTATAAATAAGCGATATAAGTATTAATATAAGCCTTTAGCTCTTTTTTAATCTATTTACTATCATACTACAAATTTAAGTTTTCGGCAACAAAAATTGAAAAAAGGTTGTATTTTTAGGAAATTTAATTTATAATAATGGAAGTTTTAAATAAGAAGAGGCGATTAAATGAAAGATAAATCTTGGATAATTATATTAATAATGGGAATAGCTCTTGCAATATCTTTGGGATATAGTATCATTGTAAGTCAAAAAACAAAAAATGTAGGAGAAAGCACTGTTACGACTACAAGTATAATTGAAATGAAAGCATCAACTGTTACAATAAAAAATACATTAACCGGAGTAGGAAATATTGAGTATAAAGCAAAAGAAAATTTAACTGATACTGATTCTGTAAATCAAGAAAATGAAGTACAAAATAATAATGAAGATATAGAAAAAACATATCAAATTACATTATCAATAGAAGATAAGAATTTAGAAAAAGCAAATGTAAATCAAGATGTTGAAATTTCAATAAAAAAAGATGAGGAAACCTTAAACTATGTCGGCAAAGTAACAAAAATAAACAAAGACATAAATAACAAATCAACTTTAAATGTAGAAATAACAAACCCTGATGAAAGAATTGAAGAAAACATGCAAGCAAATTGTACTGTAATTATTGAAAAAGCAGAAAATGTTGTAGGTTTACCAGTAGAAGCAGTTCAAAAAGATGAAGAAGGTAAAGAATATGTTGATGTTGTTCAAGATGATGGAACAGCAAAACAAGTTTATATAAAAACGGGAATATCTGATGATTATTATGTGGAAATTACTTATGGATTAAATGTAGGAGATAGTGTTCAAATTGTTAAATCTACAACTACTGTTGTTAATAAAAATAATGAGAATAAAAATGTGGTTAGTGAAACATAGTTTTCACTAATCTTTATGCCACTATAGCTCAGTTGGTAGAGCGACGGATTCGTAACCCGTAGGCCAGCAGTTCGATTCTGCTTAGTGGCTCCAAAATACAAAAAGAAAAGAGGAACATAAAAATGGGATTTTTTGAAAAATTAAAAACGGGATTAAACAAAACAAAAGAATCTTTTAACACAAAAATAAATGATGTATTCAGTAATTTTAGAAAAGTAGATGAAGAATTTTTAGAAGAACTAGAAGAAATACTTATAATGTCAGACATGGGAGTAGATACATCAGTAAAAATAGTAAATAATTTAAGGAAAAGAATAAAAAAAGATAACATCAAAGATGAAGAAGAAGTAAAACAAGCACTAAGAGAAGAAATAAAAGCAATATTTGATGAAGTAGATAATAGTTTAAACCTAAATACGACTCCATCAGTAATACTTGTAGTAGGAGTAAATGGAGTAGGAAAAACAACCTCAATAGGAAAAATAGCAAATAGGCTAAAACAAGACGGCAAAAAAGTAGTAATAGCAGCAGCAGATACATTTAGAGCAGCAGCAGTAGAGCAACTAGAAGTATGGGCAAATAGAGCAGGATGTGAACTAGTAAAAAAAGAAGAAGGACATGACCCAGCATCAGTAGTATATGAGGCAATAAGAAGAACCAAAGAAACAAATGCAGATGTATTAATAGTAGACACTGCAGGTCGTTTGCATAACAAAAAATACTTAATGGATGAGCTTCATAAAATTAAAAAAGTAATAAACAAAGAAATGGGAAACCTAAGCCAAGAAGTGCTTTTGGTTCTAGATGCAACGACAGGACAAAATGCAATAAATCAAGTAAAAGCATTTAAACAAGAAACAGATGTAACAGGACTTGTTTTAACTAAATTAGATGGTTCAAGTAAAGGTGGAGTAGTTGTTGGAATAGTAGAAGAAAACAAAATACCAGTAAAATTTATTGGTGTTGGTGAACAAATAGACGATATGGAAGTATTTAATAGTGAAGATTTTGCAAAAGCTATAATATAAAATAAGTATGTACCCAAAATGGTACATGCTTATTTTTTGCTTTTTTTTGCAATATATGCTATAATAGACAGGAATTTAAAAGAAAAGAGGAATAAAATGGAAAAAAAGAAAATATTAACACTTCGTAGAATCTTAGTTACCATATTCTTAATAGTATGTGCTATAATGACATACATAAACTTTAGAGGAAGTTATTTAGAATACAAAGAACTAGGAGAAAATTATCTACAAACATTTTTAACCAAAGAAAAATATTATTATGTAGTATTATTAATAAACTTTGTATTAGTATACATCATCATGTACTTTACAGGGCGAAAAATAAAAAAAGGGCTAAAAGTATTTTTTGAACAGGAAAATAAACCGATACCAAAACTGCCAAACAAATCAATTGCAATAGTAACTGCAATTATAGAAAGTTTAATTGTTGCGAAAAAATTTACACCAAATATAATTTTATGTATAAGTAATACAAGTTTTAGGGAAGTTGATGCAGTATTTGGACTAGATGTTTCTTTTTTCATGTTTATAGAGCCGTTACTCAAAATGGCTATGCAGTATTTTATCGCAATATGTATAGGAATAATAATATACACATTTGCATATTATGTAATAGTATTTAACAAATACTTTAATGGAATAGACAAAGAAACATTAAGACAAAATTTAGCAATGAAAACATTATATAGAAGTATAAGACTAATTGCAGTAGGATTATGTGGATACATATTAATATGTTCAATGGATATAGTTTTTGATAATTTCCTAACAACAGACAATGGAATAAAACTAGCAGGAGCTGGATTAGTTGATAGTACAATAAAATATTGGGGATATAATATTTTAGCAGTAATTATACTTATCTCCATATTTAGAGCTGTACATGACTTCAAAAATGAAAATCAATCCAAAATATTAAAAGATTTAGTCGTAGTTCCAATATATTTAGTAGTACTATTTATAGTAATGTTAGGATTTGATTTAATATTTGTAAATCAAAACGAATTTGATAAAGAAAGAAAATACATAGAAAGCAATATATCAACAACCAAAAAGGCATATGGAATTGATTGTGAAACAGAAAACCTAGATTATACAGGAACAATAACAGATGAAGAAGTACAAAAAAATCAAGAAATAATAAATAATACTGCAATAATAGACAAACAAACAGTATTAGAAAACCTAAATGAAACCCAAGTAGGTTCAGGATATTATACATACAAAACTGCAAAAATAGCAAGTTACAAAGTAGATGGAACACAGAAAATCATGTATGTAACGCCTAGAGAAATAATAAACAATAGAAGAACATATAATAGCAAAACATATGAATATACACATGGATATGGTTTAATATTTACATCAGGTTCAGAAACAACAAGTGATGGAACAATCAAATATCTTCAAAATGATTTAGTAGGAAATGAAAGTAATGTTGTAAAGGTAACAGAACCAAGAATTTACTATGGACTAGAGACAAACACAACAGTTGTAACAAATGCAAAGGATAAAAAAGAATTTGATTATTCAGATGAGCAACAAGACTATGAAACAAACTACCAAGGAGAAGCGGGACTTAAAATGAACTTCCTAGATAGACTAATTTTAGGAATAAAAGAGCAAAATATAAATATAGCACTTTCAGGTTCTGTAACATCAGAAAGCAAAATTCTAATAAATAGAAACATAATAAAAAGAGCCAAACTAGCTTTGCCAGATGTAATGTATGATAACAATCCATACACAGTTATAGATGAAAATGGGGATATGTATTGGGTAATTGACGCATATACAGTATCTAGTAGTTATCCATATTCTACATATGCAGAAATAGAGTATAATGGTCAAAAAAGAGATATAAATTATATAAGAAATTCAATAAAAGTAATAATAAATAGTTATACAGGAGAAATGAAATATTATATAACAGATAGAACAGACCCAATTGCTATGGCATATAGAAAAGTATATCCAAAATTGTTTCAAGACTTAGATAGTGAAATATCTAAGACAATACAAGAACAATTTATCTATCCAGAATTTTTATATAATGTACAATCAACAATGTTAGAAGAATATCATAACACAAAAGCTGATGTATTATATAGAAGTGACAATACATGGGAAAAAGCAATATACAAAAATTCTTCTCAAAGTACAAATACTAAAAACAAAAATATCTTAAAACCATATTACACAATGGTTGCAAATGCTGATGGGGAAGAAACAATTGGCTTGATACAAATGTATACTCCAAAAAATAAACAAAACATTTCATCATATCTAATTGGTACAGTTGAAAATGGACAAAATAAATTAACATTAAAAACATTACATTCAGATACAACCATACTTGGTCCAACACAACTAGATACTCAAATTGCTCAAGATGAAACAATACAAAGCCAAATAGATGACTTATCTGTTACTGGAGCAAAGGTTACAAGAAATATGATTATAGTTCCGGTTGAGAATACCTTAATTTATGTAGAACCTGTTTATCAAACACTTGTAAATGAAAGTGATATACCTGTACTTAAAAAAGTTATTATAGCATCTGGAAATAAGGTTGCAATTGGAAATAATTTACAGGAAGCTATGCAAAGCTTAATTTCTAAATCTGCTACAAAGATAGAATTAAATAGTACTGATGATATAGAGGGCTTAATAGATTCTATAATTAAGGCCAATGATAATTTGTCAGAATCTTTGGAAAGTAATAATTGGGAACTTATGGGTACAGATATTCAGAAGTTACAGAGTTTGATTCAGACTTTGAAAAAGAGAACTGATGAAGAGAAGAAGAGTGAGGATAATAATATTGTTGTTGAAGAAAATGTAGTTTCTAATGAGACAGTGACAGAATAATATTTCGTATTGGGGACGGTTCTTTTCGCGAAAAGAACCGTCCCTAATACAAAAAGAAATGGTCCTTTTGCAAAAAAAATACCCAATGACATGCAGTCATTGGGATAATTTTATCTCTCTAAACAATAAAAAATCTTCTTACCTTTTCTCAAAATAGTATTTTCAACCTCAAAATCCTTATCAGATAAAACATAAGAAATATCA
>CAKPNI010000037.1 GCA_934168355.1 uncultured Clostridia bacterium | reverse complement strand
ACACCTAAGTTTGCAGATACAACAACTACACCTGCTGGTAAAGTTATTCCTGGTAAAATGCAAAATAGAAAAGATTTGACAGCAATTATGGTAGAACATCACATTCCTTATGTTGCTCAATCTATTGCTTTTATGGATTTTAGAGATTTATATCAAAAAGCTGAAAAGGCAATTTATACAGAAGGTCCTACATTTTTGAATGTATTTTCTCCTTGCCCTCGTGGTTGGGGTTATGATACACCAGACCTTATGAAAATTAACGAGTTAGCTGTTAAAACTTGCTATTGGCCTTTGTATGAGGTTGTTGATGGTAAGTATAAGATTACTTATAAACCTGCTAAGAAGCTTCCTATTGAAGAATTTTTGAAACCTCAGAAAAGATTTAGACACATGTTTAAACCGGGAAATGAGTGGATGATTGAAGAATTCCAAGCTGAAGTTGATAGACGTTGGGAGGAACTTTTGAAATTGGAGGAAATGAGTAATAGTTAAAAAATACAAATTTTGAACTGCCCCCATAAGGTAGACATTAAAAAGACGACAAAAAAAAGACGTGAAGAATTTATTTCTTCGCGTTTTTTTTGTTGTAGTATTTATAAAATTTGAACTTTTTTCAATCTTTTTTTGCAATGTAATATATTTGTAATAATTTACACAATAAAAAAACAAAACCGGAATTAATTACTCCGATTTTGCATTTAATTATTTTCTATTTTTCCCCATAAACACAGATTTTATAAAATTCATAAACTTAGTAAAAATATTATTTTTATATTCTATCATCATATTATTATTAATTTCATCGTTATTTTTCGCTATATTGCAATTTCTCTTATCGTTCTTAAACAACTTATCATAACTATACTTTTCCTTCTCTTTTTCATTATTTAATATATAGGCTTTTTTTAAACGTTTCTTTTCTTCATCATCTTTACACCAATATTGTAAATTCAAAGCTGCAATTAACGATAGCGCTTCATGTGATAACATCCCCTCTTGAATTGTTTGTTCCTTTTTTATTATTGGATTATAATCTTTATCTCTATTGTTTCTTATTATATTGTAAACCGTATTCGGTATTTTATTTTTATACTCATTTCCCAAAGCATTAATAAAACTGTAAACTTCCGAATATGCTTTTGAAATTTTCATTGTATTTATCATCTTCATCCCTCTTTCATCATCTGTTTAATTCGCCATTTTGTAAATTCAAAGTCGAATTTTCCCTTTCTTTATTTCTATTAACTATTTCACTTATTTTTTTTATATCACTTGATGTAATACTATCTGTTGATAGTGTAATAGTTGAAGCTAATGCTTCTGGTACAATCTCATTTTGCTCTTTATTTTCGCTTTTTTCATCTCTTATATTTATTCTATTTTTTATAGCATCCCAAACCTGCTCTTCAAACTTTTCATTTATTTTATTAATAGGCTCATTTTCTACAGATTCATATACATTGTATAATCCCATTTTTTCAAATTTTGAATCAATCATTTTTTTATATTCTTTGAAATCAAAGTCTTTCATGTCTACTCTTTTCGGACACTCATTAAACATTGCACTTAAATCACATGCTATATGTTTTGTTAAAATATCAATAACATCTTTTTCCTCTTGAGAAATTTTTTCATCCTCATGTTGTATTTTGTTCATAGACATTTGCAATCTGTTTATATTAGTTGTAACCATATCCCCTGTATATTGTTCATCAATATTACTTTCAAGAAATGCTTCAACTTTCATATTTTCAATTATTCTATAATCAAATTCATTATTATCTTCCAAAGCAATCCAATTTAAATAGCTACAACCAAATTCTTGTAAAAAATCATTCAAATCTGAGGTACATTTCTCTATTCTAAATTTATCCGGATAATTTTCACAAACCTCTCTATATTCATTAGCACCAATTTTGGGAGTATATGCCATAGAAAATAATTCTTCTAAATTTTCATTTTCAAAATGATATTCACCATGCTCTCGTCTGTCCCAGTATGCTTTCAAAACAAAAGAATTAATTTCGTTCATCGACATAGATTTTACCAAATTAAGAAGTTCTTGACTTTTTTTATCTTTGTACTTTAATAGAGGGCTTTCTACAGCATCTCTCCAGCGTTCTATTGTTGCAAAGTGTTGTTTGTTAACAACCTCTCTTCCTATATATTGTGAAAAAATTCCGAAAAATTTATTTTTCTCGTCAACATCTGCTTTTCCATTGCTTTTTACCCAACCAGAACCTCCATCACGTGCAAGTTCTTTTACAGGTATATCAAGTAAATTTAATAACTTTATACTATTTTCGTTTTCTCCGTTGTATATCTACATATTTTTCAGTTTCTACCGGAATAACAATCATATTATTATTTGCTTTTGTAACCTCATCATACTTATCTAATGGCACTAAAACAATTTGTCCTTCCACATTTGTTGAACCATCTACAAATGTGTCTTCTGTCATAACAGCAGCAATATCGTCCTTGTTATCGTCTATAAATCTCTTTGCTAAACATATAACAACATATTCGAAACATGTTTGAGAATACATTCCATGTGTTCTAACTTTATCATTAACTGCAAAATGTATAGTTGATCTTGCACTATTATTCTTAATTCCTTTATCCTGTGTAGTTTTTATCATATTGTCTTCTGGTGCATAATCAGTTGAATGAGTAAATGCATACTCATCAATTGGTTGTTCCTTTTTAAATTCAAATTTTCCTTGTTCTTTTAACTCTATTAAGTCTGTAATAGTTAATGGTCTATTTTCTATCAAATTTAATATTTTTACCTTTTGCGCTAATACATCATATCCAATTGGTTCTTGTAAAATCGGATCATTTTTATATTCGCTAAGTCTATTTTTTAGCTCTTCAATCTCTTTCTTCTTTTCCTCTAATTTTTCTATTTCACTTATAGCACTTATTCTAGAATTCAATCTATCTACTTTTTTATACAATGTTTCTGTTTTAGATTGGCTTTCATTCATATCTTTCTGAATTGTTTTAATTTCTGTTTCTAATTGTTCAATATTACCATTTTGTTCTAATTCACTAATTTTCTGATGCAATTCATTTACCGTTTTATATAAATTTTCCATTTTTTCTACAGTTATGTTTTTATTCATCATTTTACCAATTCCTCGTTTTTCTATCAAAATTTTTTCCATAATCCTCATATTTTTTTTCAATCTTCTTTTGTTCTATAATAGCATTTTCCTTTATACTTTTAATTGTATTTTCTGTATCTTGTGTTTCTTCCTTCTTCTCGCTTTCCCTTCCATTATTGTCTTTAGAATTTTGCTTTTGACTAAATAAATTATTTAATCTATAAATTTCATTTTCAATATCTTCTTTCAAAATCTCTGCATCTTCACTATGAAACTCGTTTTCACTAAGTTTGCTTGCACATCCTTTTTCTGTCAAAATGTCAATTGCTGACTTATACATATCAATTGCTTGATTCACACTATTTTCATCACTTTCATCTAAATCTAAATCAATTTTTTTGCAAATCGCCAAAGCATAATTTATTCTTATTTTACATTCTCTATATTTTGGTATCACACCATGCAAAGATTTTTTATATTCTAGAATTGCCTCATCATATTTTTGATTTTCAAAAGAGGCATTTCCACGATTATAATAGTATATATATTTTTGTCCAAACAACATTAAAATCATTAAAGCAATATATACTGCTATTAATATTCTTTTTTTCATTTCAATCTCCTCTTTTTCTTATCAAAATCAACAAAAAGTAAAATTACCAAAATTATTCCAAAATAATAATATATATCTTTATATGAGTCCATTTTATCCTTACTCGTTAAAGAATTCAATGCCTGCTTTTTTACCTCACTTAATTTATATTCTATATTAGACATTTTCTCCATATGTACATAGTCAATTCCAATATCAGCAGAAATCTGTTTTAAATTATTTTCATCTATTTTGGAAATAGCGGTTGCTTTTTTATAATTTTCATCATAATAATACACGTAATAATACGGACTACTAGGCTCGTCTTTATATAAGTCACTTACCATTTTTCCGCCTTCTACTGTTCCATATCCAAGTACTGCTCCATTTGAAACATATTGTTTTATATTTGCAAAAGATTTTAAATTTTCACCATCTATAGTTATTTCTCCATCTGATACAAAAAATAATACTGTATTTTTATTATCTTTTTCTTTTTGCTCTTTAAGCGTTTCCTCTAACATTTCATTTACAGAATTTATGGAACTTCCTTTAGCATATATGTCGTTTTCTAAATTAATAGCTTTCAGTTCTGCTTGTACCATATCACTATCTATTGTAAAAGGTATTTCTTTTTTTACATCATCTCCAAATGTAATAATTGAAAATTTACATCCTGATAATTGATTAACAATATTGCAGCAATCACTTATAACGCCTTCAAATCTTTCATTTTCCCCATTATAATCTAAAGCTCTCATACTTACACTTTTATCTATTACAAATAAAACATTCATATCATAACTTAAAGCATCAGCTTCTCCATTTGGTACCATTGGTCTTAAATTTATTGTAAATAATAAAATTACAATTAGAATTTTTATTAAGTTATTTTTTATATCTTTTTTTGACTTTTTATATAATAACAAAATTAGAATAATTATGCAATATATTCCCATAAGCCAAATTGGTATTATTGGATTTATTATCATAGTCCTATCCTTTTCTCTATAACAGTTATAATTATAAAAACTATTATAATTCCTATAAAAATTATTTCTGGATTGTCTGTTTCATATGTTTTTTTAACTGTTTCTAATAATGATGTTTTTGTATTTTTTATTTCTTCAAAAATATTTGATGTTGTTTCTTCTAAATTTCCTGTATAAAACTTTCCACTAGCGTTTTTTTCCACTGCATCTTTGTATCCCAAAATCTTAGTAGTTGTTGCATTTTTATTAACAGAAGTTGATGGACAATACGCATATAATATTACATCTTTTTCCTTACACAGAGCACATGCATCTTCTAATGAAATTATTTCTTTTCCTTGAACATCATTGTCTGTTGCAAAAACTATTATTCTTGTCCTATCTTTGTTTTTTTCAATATCTGGAAATGAATATACAGTTCCTGCTAAACCATCCCCTACAAGCGAACTCCCTCTTGTTTCTGAATTTGAAGCAACTCCTCCATACCATAGTGTTGGCACTTCTTTTCCATTTACCTTATATGTAACAGGCGGATATCCTCCATTTTTTTTTGCTACATTTAGCTGTTCTGTTATTGTATTTAAACAATCATTTATGTAGTCATAATCGTCTGTTAATGGACAATATACAACTGGTGCAGTATTAAAAATCACTATTCCAATTCTATCTCCTTTTATATTAGGAATTGTTTCTTGTAATTTTTTTATTAGTTCTAAATTTACTTCGGTTTGTGATGTTGATATATCTAAGCTAATAATTACATCCCTATTGTATTTTTCATTGCTTTTATTTTTGTAAGTTACAGGTCTTGCTATAAGAACGCTTGTCATTATAATACATATTATACTAAAAATTTTAATTAAATTAGATAATATTTTATATTGCTTTAATTTGGCTTGATAATATTTTGTATTTTTGATATATTGCGTATTTGCTACTTTTTTTCCGATTAGTATATTTGTTTTTATAATTTTTTCTATAGTATATAAAAAGAATTATAATTACACAAATAATTATAGAAATTGGATATTTTAATTCCATTCTTTAATTACTCCCCTTGCTTTCTTTATTGATTCTTCAAAGTCTCCAACTGGCTTGCTTGCAAATTCTGGCACATAGTATTCTTCTATAAGCTCATATAAAATAGGTATATTAAGTTTTTTTATTTCCTTTAAAGAATAATTTTGTGTTGTAATATCTGTCATTTCAAATACAAATAATCTAATTATTTCACTTATTTTTTGATAAGCCGTCCTCAAATCGATCTTTTGATCAAAAAAATTTTTTTCAATTTCATCTAGTTCTTTTAAATATTTGTTTTTGATTACAGGTTTATCCTTTAAATTTTTTTCCGAAATTTCTTTTTTATCTAATTGTGAAAGATGAACTTTCTTACTATTATTTTTATAATATATTATACCAATTATAAATAAAACTGTTAATATAATCGGAAATAATGAGTACGAAAATGACTCTTGTAATTTAATGATTGTTTGCATATCTTTGCCTTTCCAATAGTTTATAAACATCTTGTACAATTTCGTCTTGTTGGTTAATTGTGGTTGTAACTATTCTATATTTATTGAATTTTTTCTTTACATCATTATATAATTCTTGTTTTACTTCTAGTTCTAATTCATTTAATTTTGAGTCTTTTAAAAAGAATTCCGGAATGTAATTTTCTTGTTCTACATCGAATGCGTTTTTTCCTGTCATTAACGCATCAGATATATTTATAAACATTACCTCATGATTAATTGATATCTTTTTTAATATTTCTTCTGAAACACTATTCATTCCGTCAATATCAGTTATAATAAAAATTATCATTTTTCTTTTTATCGTTTTTAACACATATGAAATTAGCTCTGATAGGTTTCCTTCATCTCCTATGTCCTTCTCATAGAAATTTAAAATTTTTTCTATATTGTATAACCCTGTTTTAAATGGAAATAATTGTATTTTTTCTTTGCTTTTGTATATTGCACTAATGGAATCTCCATTTTTTTCTATCAAATATGCTATTGTCCCCATTGTCATAAGTGCTACTTCATTTTTTGCTTCAAATTTTTTTGTATCTGCCATCATTTTTTTACCTGTATCTAAAACAAATAATACATTATGCTTTTTTTCGGCTATATATTGTTTTATTAAAATTTTATTTGCTCTTGCCGAAGCTTTCCAATCTATGTCTTTTACATTATCTCCTATCACATATTCCCTTAAATCCTCAAAATTCATGCTTTTTCCCTTATATATTGAACTATATGTTCCTTCTAATATATTCGATGTTCTTTTTTTAGTAAATATTGATAGATTAGATTTTATTTTTGTTATATATTTCATTTTCATAGCCTATTTTCCTTTGAATTCTATAACTCTTGTATATTCATACTAACCGCATTTAAAAAATTCACATCTTGATTTAATATTTCCCAAAAGTCGTAACCTGGTATGTCTTTTGGGGCTATTCCTGTTTGGTTTCCTTGTTCATCATAACAAATAGAATCATCAATTACATCAATTGTAATAAACAAATCATCTCTATGTTTGTATATAAAAGTAATTTTGTCATCTTCTTTTATGTATTTAAACTCTCTTCTAAATATTTTCATAGATTCTAAATCATCATAATTGCTATAATCATTATAAACTAGGTCATTATGTGCTTTTATATTTATTTCGGCATCAACATCTATTGTCTTTTCTCCCATATTATACAATTTTCCATAATATGTACAAAAGTCATATTCTTTAGAAGGAGCTCCTCCATTTGTTGTGTTTCCTTCAATCATATAATTTCCAAGCTCAAATTGAAATTTTCCAAAGTTTCCTGTTGTTCTTTGTGTTTTTTTATTTGTTGAAAATGCAATAATTCCAACTATTATAAGAATTGCTATAATTAACGCAAAAATAATTATACCTTTTTTATTTTTCATAATTTTTCTCTCCTTTATGGTGTTTTTATTGATGATATTATTTCATCTATAATTGTTTCTACTTGTATTTCATCTGCCATTGCTTCAAAACTTAATGCTATTCTATGTCTTAATATTCCATAGCTTAAATTTTTTATGTCATCTGGAATTACATATGTCCTCCCATTTATTAGGGCAAGAGCTTTTCCAGCCTCCATAAATGCTATTGAACCTCTTGTACTTGCACCATTTACTATATATTTAGAATATTCTTTTCTTATTATCTTTTCTGGGTTTCTTGTTGCTTGTATAATATTTACTATATATTTTTTTATTGCTTCATCAATATATACTTTTTGACATAATTCTTGCAAATATTTTATTTCTTTTAAATTTACAACTTTTTGCTTGTTTTCAAAAACTTGTTTTTCAACTCTATTTAATATCTCCAACTCTTCTAAAATTGATGGATATTCTAATTTTTCCTTTATTATAAACCTGTCTTGTTGTGCCTCTGATAACAAATATGTTCCTTCTTGTTCTATTGGATTTTGAGTAGCTATTACAATAAATATTTCAGGTAATTTGTAAATTTCTCCTCCAATACTTACTTGTCTTTCTTGCATTGCTTCTAACATGGCACTCTGTGTTTTTGAACTCGATCTATTTATTTCATCTAAAAGTACAAAATTGGCATCTACAGGTCCTATTTTGGTTTCGAATTCTGTAGTTTTGGCATTATAGGTCTGAGTTCCTATAATATCACTTGGCAATAAATCTGGCGTACATTGTATTCTTGAAAATTTTCCTCCACAACTTTCTGTTAATACTTTTGCTGCTGTTGTTTTTGCAAGACCTGGTACAGATTCTACTAATATATGACCATTTGCAATTAGTGATATTAGTAATGATTGTTGTAAATTTTTTTGTCCTACTATTTTGGATGTATAGTAGCTTGTTATTGAATTTATTATTTCATTGCTTTTTTGTAATTCTTCTGTGGAAATGTTGTTTTGTTCTTCCATAATTTTCTCCTCTTATATTTGAGTTTCTTCCTTAAAATTTATCTTAATTAATAAAAATCCATTAATAACTAAAAATATCATCCCAATAATTAACAGCTCAATATTTATTGGATCTTTTAATCTCGACACAACATTAGGATTATTGCTATCATAATATAAATCAAATGTTTTATTGAAGTTCTTATCTAGTGTTCCATTTTCAAAATAATCACTAACATAAATATATTTCTGTCCATTTACAAAATAATATGCAACCGGCTTATATAAATCATCATTTGACGATACATACATTTCAGAATTTATAGTTGCTGTTGTAATATTATTTTGATTTTTAAGTTTTAAATAATTAACCCCTTTGTTTATTTGCATTCCAACCAGTACTACTCCACTTATAAAAAGCGCAAGATAAATAAAGAAAACCGGTCTAAATGTTCTTTTTCCTTCTTTTGCTTCTTTATTTGCCAATATAGGGTATGATCCCATTACAAATAATATTAACGAAACAACTATTCCTGATACCGGACTAAGCATTGCCGTATCATTTGAATTATTCAAGTCAACATATATTCCCTCAGTTGGATTATTTTTTGAGATATACATTATAATAGTTTTGGCAATTGGAATATTAAGAGTTATTTTTTCCTTGTCAGAATTATATATTGTTTCAATATAAGTTCTTTCACTTCCTTTTTCATAATATAAGTCACCATTTTCATTATAAACATATTCTTTCTCATAATTCTTTTCTGTTTTTTTCCATTCATTCCATGTAACTATACTTGTAACAAACACCAATATACCACATATTATAAAAAGCCAACCAAGAAACAATAAGAATTTGCTTTTTCCTGTATATTTATGTATATTTTCATATTTTACATACTCATCAATTTTCATTTTATTTCCTCCTTTCGTATCTTTATTTTAATAAAAGCCTTAGTATTTATAAACTAAGGCCATATAATTTCTGTTAATATTCAATTAAATTTAAGCTTCGTCTGGAGCTTCTACTGGGCAAACAGCTCTACAACTTCCACAGCTAATGCAAATAGTTTCATCTATCTCTGCTTTTCCATCTTCTCCAATTGCTATACATCCCATAGGGCAAGCGTCAACACAAGCTCCACAACCTATACATTTGTCCTTATCAATTCTAAATGCCATAATCTTCGCCTCCTTTTTTATCTTCATTTTCCATACGTTCTAACTCTTCAAGTTCTTTTTTATGTTTTTCTTCTTCTTCGTCAACAATTTCTTTCTGAGTATCTTTTATAATCTTAATGTCCTTCACATCATATTTTTTCTTACTATAATCATCGCCGTTTTTAAATTTAACTCTAATTCTTTCAGCCAAAGTCTCTACAGCTTCTACTTCTCCTACTCCGTCTGGAGTTTTTACAATTGCTCCAATATGAGGCAATCTTTTCACCTTTTCTTGGTAAACTTCATCTTCATATTTTAAACAACACATAAGTCTGCCACAATTACCAGATATTTTTGATGGATTTAATGACAAATTTTGGTCTTTTGCCATTTTTATCGATACTGTTTCAAAATCACTTAAAAATGAGCAACAACAAAGCTGTCTACCACATACTCCGTTTCCTCCAAGACGTTTTATTTCATCTCTTACTCCTATTTGTCTTAACTCAATTCTTGTTCTATAAACTGCTGCTAGGTCTTTTACTAATTCACGGAAATCTATTCTTCCATCTGCTGTAAAATAAAACAATACTTTTGAATTATTAAATTTGAACTCTACATCTGTTAAGTTCATCTTTAAACCTAATTCTTTTATTCTTTTACTACAATATTTAAAAGCCTCTTTTTCTTTCTCTTGGCATTCTTTATAGTGTTTTAAATCTTTTTCATTTGCAATTCTAAGAACTTTTTTTAGCTCTTTTTGAACTTTTTCTTCATCTATAGTCCTATTTGGAATTGCAACTTTTCCTATTTCTTCTCCCTCATCAGTTTCAACTACTACCATTTCGTCTTTTTTTAGTATTAGATACTTGGGGTTGAAAAAATATATTTTACCTAGTCTTCTAAATCTTATTCCAACTATGTTTTTCAATGTATTTCCTCCCATATTGTC
>CAKPNI010000036.1 GCA_934168355.1 uncultured Clostridia bacterium | reverse complement strand
TTTTAGGAGGTAATTATAATGAACAAAGCTGAATTAGTAGCAGCAGTAGCTGCAAAAACAGGAGAAACAAAAAAAGCAGCAGAAGCATCAGTTAATGCATTTGTTGATGTAATAACAGAAGCATTAAAAAAAGAAGATAAAATTCAATTAGTTGGATTTGGTTCTTTCGAAGTTAGAAAGAGAGCTGCAAGAAAAGGAAGAAACCCACAAACTAAGGAAGAAATAAAAATACCTGCATCTAAAGCTCCAGTATTCAAAGCTGGTAAAGCATTAAAAGATATTGTAAATAAAAAATAATTTATTTTATATATTAAAAAAGCTTTCATATAGTTGTAAAAACTAGAATGAAAGCTTTTTTATATCCATAAAAATTGTATTATTCGCTATTGTAATATTATGAAGAAAGGTGTATAATAGATATGGAAAATGGAGGATGAAGTATGAAAGAAGATAAAAAAAATCAAAGAAGAAATTTATTTATAGCATTAACACGAAATGCTAGTAGAAAAGAGATAAAGAAAATAGAAAAAGATGAAAAAAGGCAACTTACACGTAGGGAAAGAAAGAAAATAATATATAAAAATGCGAAAAAAGCAAGAACAACAATAGTTATATCAATTTTAACAATGGCTATTGGTGGAAGTGGAGCAGTAGCAATATCTGCATCTTCAAATACCAGAAGAGAACCAATTACTGTAGAGTCTACAGAACAATCAAAAAAGAGTGATAGAGAAAAGCTTATAGAAAGGCTTGATGCAAAGGAATATGTAGAGCCAACGAAAATGAGTGAAAATATTCAAGAGGCGACAGAAGAAATTAATAGTTTAGAAGCACCGGAGGACGTACTAAATTACTTAAAAACACTTTATGCTAATGAATATAATGAAGACCATTCAACCAATATAACAGAAGACAATATAAGATTATTTATACAATACAGATATGGTAATAATAAAGATTATAAAGTTTATAATGATGTGGCCACAAATGGAGATCCGATAATGAGATGGAAATTATTCTCAAATAATGAAAATGCAATAGATAAAGATTTTATAATGGCCAAAGTGATAGATGAAAATAATGAAATAATAGATACGGAGGCAATAGTATATAGTTCCAATAATTGCAAAACAGTATATAGCAGTTCAGAGCAAGTGGATAAATATGAAGATGGAACATTAGTAGATATAGGAAATATTATGAGACATGGATTATGTTATTATTCTGAATTAGAAAATAAAATTGATCAAAATTCAAAAAGAGCAATACAAGCAACAAGAGATTACAAAGAGGATTTTATAAGTGCAGTTGCAAAATATAATAATAACAAAGATAAAAATGTGAATATAAATAATAATAATAATAAAGAATACGAGGACGAGGAAGTAAAATAAAAGTTTTTTGTAATAAAATTAAGCTTCACACATATAATGTACTAAAATTATATGTGTGAGGTTTATTATGATTATATTAAACAAAAAAAGAATAACATTAATCCTATCAGGAATATTCTTATCAATTTTTGTATTCATCTTAACAACAGGGAAAAATACAGAACAAACAAATTACATTTCAACAGTAAGCTTACCTGCATCAGGAAAAACAGTAGTAATAGATGCTGGTCACGGAGTGCCGGATGAGCGGTGCACAAAGTTCAAATGGAACAACAGAAGCAGAGACAAATTTAAAAATAGCACTAAAACTACAAAATCTATTAGAACAAAGTGGATGTACAGTTATACTTACAAGGTCGGATGAAAATGCAATATATGACATAGACAGTAAAACACTAAAACAGAAAAAAATATCAGACATAAAAAATAGAGTAAAGATAGGAAATGAAAGTTCTGCAGACATATTTGTATCAATACATTTAAACAAAATTCCACAATCTCAGTATGATGGTTGGCAAACATTTTATAGAGAGGGAAGTGAAGAGGGAGCTAGGCTTGCAAAAACAATTCAAGATAATTTAAATAAAACCATGCAAAAAGAAAATAATAGAATAGCTAAAACAATAGATAAAATATATATTATAAAACATGTAGAAATTCCAATAGCTATAGTAGAATGTGGATTTTTATCAAATCCAGATGAAGAAAAATTATTATTAGAAGATGATTATCAAAATAAATTGGCATGGGGAATTTATAATGGAATTGTAGACTATTTTTATCAATAAAAATGTTAACACATAAACAAAAATTATTTAAATCAAAAGTTTTTCAAATAGATTAACAAAAAATTTTGCGTAAATATTGAAAAATAGACCAAAAGATGTTATTATATAAAAAGCTTAAGGGGCAAAGGAAATATTAATTAATATTTCCTTTGCCATTTTGTATTTAAATTAAGGAGATGAAAAAGATAGAAGAAAAATACTACAAAATATGGATAACACTAATAAAAGGAATAGGAATAAAAAGATATATCAATTTAATAAAAAAGTTTAAAACAATAAAAAATATATTTAGTGCATCTGGCAAAGATTTAGAAAATATTCAATTAATTGATGAAAAATTAATTCAAAACATATTAAATCCACAAAATAAAATTCTTGCAAAAAAACATTTAATTTATATGGAAAAAAATAATATAGACATAATATCAATAGAAGATGTAGAATATCCTTTAAAGTTAGTATCGATATACAATCCTCCTATATGTTTATACATTAAAGGAAATAAAGAAATTTTTAAAGAAAAAAGCATCGGGATAATAGGATGTAGAGAGTGCACTCAATACGGAAAAGAAATAGCTCAAAAATTCAGCTACAATTTAGCAAAAAACAAAATAAACATAGTAAGTGGTTTAGCAAGAGGAATAGATAGTGAGGCACATTTGGGAGCTACATATGCTAATGGATGGACGACAGCGGTTTTAGGAAATGGATTAGATACAGTTTATCCAAAAGAAAATTATTATTTAGTAGACAAAATTTTAAGAAACAATGGAGCCATTATATCGGAATATCCAATAGGAACAAAGCCAGAAAAAATGAATTTTCCGGCGCGAAATAGGATAATAAGTGGAATTTCTAATGGATTATTAGTTGTAGAAGCAAAGAAAAAAAGTGGCACGTTAATAACTGTAGATTTTGCTTTAGAACAGGGAAGAGATGTTTTCTTGGTGCCAGGAAATATAAATTCTTTAAATTCGGAGGGAACCAATGATTTGATAAAACAGGGAGGACGATTGGTTACTTGTTATGAAGATATATTGGAGGAAATGTGATTTTTTTCGTATTGGGGACGGTTCTTTTCGCGAAAAGAACCGTCCCCAATACGAAATACAAAAAATTACCCATCTTTTTCTTTCAAATATTTAAGTTTAGTTGCCATGCCTCCTCTCAAATGTCTTTCAGCTTTATTTTCATCTAAAATTTCTCTAACCTCTTTAGCTAAAGCAGGATTAATTTTAAGTAATCTATCAGAAACATCTTTATGAACAGTGCTCTTAGAAACACCAAATTTTTTTGCAGTACTTCTTACAGTATCTTTTGTTTCAATTATATAATGTGCAAGTAAAGTGGCACGTTCTTCTATTGATAATTTTTTCATTTAAAGCCCCCGTTTAGAAATACTTTTGTTTAATTATATTCTAAAAAAGTCTATATAGAACTTATAAACCAAACTAGTAGCAATTGACAAATTTCGACATATAATTATAAGAGCACATAAGAGGTGATTCTATATGAAAAAAATAAAAAATGGAGACATTGTAGGAAGAATATCTTATAATAAAGATATAATTTTTTTGGTAAAAGATATAAGAAACAAAAATAAAGTGATTCTTGAGGGTGTTTTTGAAAGAATAATTGCTGATAGTAATATAAAAGATTTAGAAATAATAGATGAAAAAACAATTGAAATAAAGGAAAGATTAAATGAGTTAAAAATAAAAGGTGGAGAAAATCGAATAGGAGATTATAACAAAGCAGGTAAAATATTGCACCTAGATGGAGATAAAAGATATAGTGAAAAATCATATAAATATTATCAAAAGATGGGAATAAATGCTATTGTTAAAAATATACCAGAAAATAAACAACCAAAGATGGTTTATAATTTACTTAGAAGCTATAAACCGGATATACTTGTTATTACAGGACATGATGGAATGCTAAAAAAAGGCTATGGATATTATGATATATATAATTATAGAAATTCAAAATATTTTATTTCAACTGTAAAGGAAGCAAGAAGATATGAAAAAGATGCAAATGTTGATTTGGTTATATTTGCGGGTGCATGTCAAAGCTATTTTGAGGCTTTAATGCAGGCTGGTGCAAATTTTGCATCATCACCTGCAAGAATTTTAATTGATATTTTAGATCCTTTAATTGTTGCAAAAGAAGTTGCACTTACAGATGAAACAAAATATATAAGAATTGATGATATTGAAAACCAATTAAGAGATGGAAAAAGAGGAATAGGTGGAACAGGTGCTAGACGGAAAGAGAAAGTAAAAAAATGGAAACTATTATTGGTTAGTAGTTTCTATTTTTTTAGTAATATATCAATAGTTGCTGATATTAATTCTTGTAAAAATTTTTTATCATCTGAAGAAAGTAATTCATAATTGTGTTGTATAGTTTCATCTAATAGATTGTAATTAGATTCTAAACAATTACCAAGTAATTGAGAAGGGGTAATAGAAAAATTATTACAAATATCAATGATAGTTAGACAACCAGGAAGAAATTCCCCTCTTTCAATATAATAAACATGCTGTGAAGAAATGTTACATATTTCAGCAAATTTTTCTCTACTTAATTTTTTTGATTTTCGCAAATTATATATGTTTTCACCTATTTTCTTAGAGATTTCTTTTTTGTTATTTTCAAGCATTTTTTTCCTCCAAATTCTAAATATATTATAAACATTTAATAGAAAAAATAAACTAAATATAATTATAAAAAATATAAATAAATTTATAAAAAATTATTGACAAAAAAAGTCGAATAGTGTATTCTGAAACAAGATTAATAATAAGGAGGATAAAAATATGGCAAATATTGAAATGTCTGTTAATAATGTTGCAAAAAAAGCTAACGATATAGCAAGTTTAGCCAATGATATGCAAAAGAGCGTACAACAAGCGTATAATTTAATGAGTAAAATGAAATCTTTTTGGAAGGATGGAAATTATAATAGTTTGGTAACGGTTGCCTCAAAAGCAGGTGAATTTTTAAGTAATCAAGCTTTTAAACGTGCGGTAAGTACCTTGCCACACGAATTATATAGCAAAGCAAAATCAACTGCACAAACTTCAAATGTAGAATGTAATGTTAGTTTTACAGATTATACTGTAATTATATTGCCTAAACTAGATACGGTTATCCCAGAAGTCGTTTATCAGGGGGATGTAATAAAACAATATAAAAGTGACATAGACAAAGCATTTAGCCAGGCAGCACAATATGCTGATAGAGCAATTGAGATATGCAATAACTTAAAATCTGATTGGAAAAGTACCAGTGGAGCAGAATCAACTAGAAGGAATTTAATATCTGCATTTAATCAAGTAAAACTTAAGACATCTGATATTGGTAAAGCAATGGCTAATTTAATGGAGTCATCGGATTTAGCTATAAAGGCTTCTGATGCAATGAGTGATGTTGTAAGTGATGTGTCAGACCTAGCATCAGGTGCTGCCGAAGCAGCTGTAAAAGCAGCAAATGATGCAGCAGATAAAATACAACAAAGTATATCAGATTGGCAAAGCTTTTTCTGGTAAAAAATATATTTCATTTTTAGAAATATATAATAAGATTATTATAAACTAAAAAATGAAGTAGATTTTTACTTCATTTTTTTAATACAAGGAGAAATTCATGTTGGTAACAGTTATAGGGAAGAAAAGACTTAATAGATTAATATTACCTACAGAAGTAGCTGGAAATTATATATTGACAGACCAATATACAGGAAGAAAAATGTTAAATATAGAAGGTTATAATGGTAAATGGGAGATACAAAGTAATTATTATTGCAAAGTAGTAAATAAAAAAAACATAAGTATAACAGATGGTTCGATTAGAATTAGAAATGATGGAAATGAGTTTTTAGATAAAACAACTTTAAAATCCGAGTCATTTAATTTTGTTATAAATGGGAATGAAATATATACAATATATTGTTTGGAAAACTATAAAGAAAAGTTAACACATTTAAGTGTTAAAAATACTGCTCAGATATATATTGGAAGTGAAAAAAGAGAAAATAATATTGTATATGAAAACCCATTGGTAAGTAGAAGACAAGCAAAAATATATGCTTTAAACGGGGTATATTGGGTAGAAAATGTAGATACCTATGGTACTTATGTAAATGGAAAAGCGATTTATGATGAACCTGCAATGTTACAAAATGGAGATGTAGTATATATATTTGGGCTAATGATTATAATTATGAATAAAGAAATATTTATAAATAATCCGTTAAAAAAAGTGGATTTTAATAGATACTATTTTTCGATTTGCGAAGAACCTATAAACAAAATTAAAAATATAGAGGATGAAGAAAATATTGAAAAATACTCAAATGATAATTATTTTTTAAGAACACCTAGAATTTTAGAGTTGGTAGATGAAAAAGAAATTAATATTATGCAACCAGCAAAAAGTGACAAGTCAAAAGAATTGCCATTAGCATTGGTTTTAGGTTCTTCACTTTCTATGGGGTTAATGACTTTAATAACTGTTGTACAATCAGTTGATGGTTATGTATCTGGAACCTCAACAGCAAAAAGTTTGATATTTAGTTTACTAATGTCATCAACTATGCTTCTTACAACAATACTTATTCCAATACTAAACAGACAATACTCGAAAAAACTAAAAGTTTCAAATGAAAAGGAAGCAAAAGAAGAATATAAGCAATATATACAAAAAAAGGAAGAAAGCATATTAAAAATTCTAGATAGAGATAAACAAATATTAAATAGAACATATTCATCTATAGAAGAATGTATTGAAATCATAGTAAATAATAAAGAAAGATTATGGGAAAGGCAAATAACAGATGAAGATTTCCTAACAGTAAGACTTGGAATAGGAGATGTTCCATCAAAAATAAGGGTAAATTGTCAATTAGATGAAGGAGTAGATGAGGGTAGCGAACCATATGAATTAATGATGAAATGTATAGAAAAAGTAAAAATTATGAAAAATGCACCATTAACATTATCACTAAAAGACAAAAGATTTTCGGCAATTATTTATCAAAACGAAAAACTTAAATATAGATATATTCAAAATATATTATTGCAATTAGTAACATTTCAAAGTTATGACCAATTAAAGTTTGTGTTTTTGTTAAAAGACAATGTAGAAGGAAAATGGGACTTTGTAAAAACATTACCACATTTATGGAATAGTTCAAAAGAATTACGTTTCTTTGGGGATGATAAAAATAGCATAAATGAAATTGTTCAATTTATAGAGCCAGAAGTAAATAAGAGAATTAAAAAGAAAGAAGATGGAAATGAGGTATTACTATATCAGCCATATTATCTAATAATTGTAGATGACTATAAAAATGTAGAAGATATAGGAATTATCAAAGAAATTTTAGGATGTGGAAAAAATATAGGATTTAGTATATTATTTTTAACAGATAGCATGCTAAAATTACCAAATGAATGTCAGACATTTGTTGGAATAGAAGAAAAAAGAGGAGTACTTTTTGAAAAGAAGAATCCAAGTAAAAGCAAAATAGAATTTATAACAAGTACAGCAGACACTGTATTTTTTGACAAGATAGGTCGAATTTTATCTGATATAGTTATAAAAGTAGATGATGAAAAAGAGCAACAATTGCCAACAAGTTATACATTTTTAGAGATGTATAATGTTGGAAATATAAATCAGTTAAATATAAACAAAAGATGGAGAGAACATGATACCACAATGTCTTTAGATGCACCAATTGGAATAGATGGAAGTGGAAGAAAGGTATCATTAGATATTCACGAAAAATTTCATGGACCACATGGACTAATAGCAGGAAGTACAGGTTCTGGAAAAAGTGAATTCATTATTACATATATTTTATCATTAGCTGTAAATTTTCATCCAGATGATGTAACTTTTGTACTAATTGACTATAAAGGTGGAGGACTTGCAGGAGCATTTGAGAGGCCAGATGTAAAACTTCCTCATCTTGTAGGAACAATAACAAATATAGATAAAAGTAGTTTACAAAGATCACTAGAATCAATCCAAAGTGAGTTAAAAAGAAGACAAGTTGAATTTAATGAAGCTAAATTTATAACAGGTGAAAGTACAATAGACATATATAAATACCAAAAATATTATCATAATGGAGTATTAAAAAAGCCATTATCACACCTATTTATTATATGTGACGAGTTTGCAGAATTAAAACAACAAGAACCAGATTTTATGGATGAACTTATTAGTGTTGCAAGAATCGGACGTAGTTTGGGAGTTCACTTAATACTTGCTACACAAAAACCATCAGGTGTTGTAAATGAGCAAATTAGAAGTAATATGAAATTTGGTGTATGTTTAAAAGTTCAAACACCTGGAGATAGTAAAGAAGTTATAGATATACCAGATGCAGCAAAACTAACAAGAGCAGGTCAATTCTATTTAAAAGTTGGAAATGAAGATTTGTTAGAATTAGGTCAATCTGCATGGGCTGGAGCCTTATATTTTCCATCAGATGAAGTAAAAAAAGATTTTGACGATTCTGTTGAATTTGTGTCAAATACTGGAAAGATTATAAAAAAGATTGATGGAAATAAAAAGAATAAAATTGAAAGTCAAGGAGAACAATTAACAAATTTAGTTAAATATATTAGTGATTTAGCAAAAAAAGAAGAAATTTATGAAGAACCATTATGGTTAAATCCTATAAAAGAAACTATATATGTAGATGAACTTAGAAAAAAATACAAAATAAAAACAAGTGCCAAAGTTATATCTCCTGTAATAGGGGAATATGATGACCCATCAAATCAGTTACAAAATATATATCAATTAAATCTTTCAAAAGGTGGAAACTGTGCCATATATGGAAACGCAGAAAGTGGAAAAGAAACATTATTAAGTACAATGATTTATGATATAATAAACAATTATCCACCAGAAATTACTCAATTATATATTTTGGATTTTGGAAGCGAAATTTTTAAGATATTCAAAAATTCAAATAGCGTAGGAGACGTAATTGTTGCAAATGAGAACGAAAAAGTAGCTAGATTTTTTATGATGCTTAGAAAAGAATTAAAAGATAGAAAAGAAATATTGTCTGATTACAATGGAGATTATGACTTATATTTAAAAACAACAAATGAAAAAATGCCATTATATATAGTGCTTTTAAATAATTATGAAGTATTTGTTGAAAACTATAAAGAAATGTATGATGAAATATTAGAAACATTATTAAGAGAAGGAACCAAATATGGAATTGTATTTGTATTTACACTTGGTACAACATCAGCTTTAAGATATAGAACTCAACAGAATTTTAGACAAAAAATTGTATTACAAATGAATAAAGACGATGATTATCAAGCAGTATTTGAATATCTTGGTAAAAAAAGACCTGCAAGGTTATTTGGTAGGGGATTAATAAATACAGAAGGAAAAAATTATTTTGAATTCCAAACAGCTAAAATATGTAAGGCTGAAGAATGGAATGACACCATTAAAAAGACAATAGATAAACAAAATAAAAATAATAAATACAAAGCTAAAGAAATACCAGTAGTTCCTGAAATTGTAACAATTAATGTATTAAAAGATTATGTAAAAGATTTATCAAAATTCCCTGTAGGTATAACAAATAAAAACATAACACCAGGATATGTTGATTGGAAAAATAATTTGATGAATTTTGTACTTTCAAATAACATAGAAGACTATGAAAAATTTATAAAAAATGTAATAGAAGAATTGAGGATGTTAAATGACACAGAAATTGTTATTTTAGATGCAGAAAAATTACTAAAAATGCAAAATGAAGATACTAAAATGAAATATATAGAAGCATTTAGAACATTAAATACAAATGAAAAATCTAAAAAGCCTAAAAAAATGAAAAATACGGTGTTTATTATAATTGGAATAGGAAAATTTATAAACAACTTAGGAAGTGACGAAATGTTTAATGAAAGTGTAAAAAATGGTGCTGAATTAAAAAATTGTTCATATGTAGTTATTGAAAATGCATCGAAAATCAATGAATATACCATGTCACAATGGTATCAAGAATTTTTTACTGGAAAAAATGGAGTATGGCTAGGAAATGGAATAGAGGAACAATATGCTTTTAAGATGAATTCATATTCATACAGGATTCCAAATGCACCGGGAATTAGTTATGGATATATTATATCAAAAGGGAAACCTTCTTTAATAAAACTATTGGGAATGAAGGAGAATGTTGAAGAAAATGAATAAAGTACTTGCTAAATTATATATACCACAAATGGAATTAGAATATGATGTTTGGATTCCATTAAATAGGAGAATATATACAGTAATAAATTTGATTGTAAAAGGAATAAATGAATTAACAGATGGAGAATATAAACCGACAAGAATGCCGGTATTATATGATAAAAAAAGTGCCATGCCATATGACATTAATTTTACTGTAGGAGAAACAAATATAAGAAACGGAACAGAAATCATATTGATATAGTAAAAATAATGTAACAAAATTGTAATAAAAATGTAATATAAAAGAGATAAAACTTTAAAAAGCTTGATACAAGCGATATATAGCCTTTTTAACATAAAAAGTTGCTTTGACAATTTACGAGTCAAATGCTATAATTTAGACAATAAATATATTAGAAGGTGATATAAATGATTTGCTCAACAGATATTACGAATTTGAAGTCAAACATACTTGACAAAATTGGACAAAAGATAATTGTTAAAGGAACATTAGGAAGGAACAAATCTTTTGAAAAAGAAGCAACAATAGACAAAGTATATTCAAGTATATTTACTGTGAAATATGATGAAGGAGCAAGAAATGCAACATATAGCTATACTGACATATTAACAAGAACAGTAGAGGTACAAGTACTAAATGATGATAATACATATTGTCCATTAATACCACCAGCACAAGTAGTAAGTAAAAAAAGAATAAAAGTATAAAT
>CAKPNI010000035.1 GCA_934168355.1 uncultured Clostridia bacterium | reverse complement strand
TCTCCTTATTTTTCTAAATATTCAAGTGCTCTATCAGCTAATTTTCCGTATTTTAATTTTTTGTCTTTTATTTTTTCTCCTAGTTCTGGCACAATTCCAAAGTTTGCATTCATTGGTTGAAATTTATCGTTTTCTGTTGATATGTATTTTGCTAAAGCTCCTATCATTGTATATTCAGAAAATTCTTTTTTATCGGACCCATTATATTGATTAACCGCATTTATTCCTGCAACTAATCCTGATGATATTGATTCTACATATCCTTCTACCCCTGTTATTTGACCTGCAAAATATATATTTGGAGATTTTTTTAGATTGTATGTATTATCTAATAAGAAACTTGAATTTATATAAGTATTTCTGTGCATTACTCCATATTTTATAAATTCCGCATTTTCTAGACCTGGTATCATACTAAATACTCTTTTTTGTTCTCCATATTTTAGATTTGTTTGGAAGCCTACTAAATTATACAAGCTCGCCGCACCATTGTCTTGTCTTAATTGCACTACTGCATAAGGTCTTTTTCCATATCTTGGGTCATCAAACCCAACTGGTTTTAATGGACCAAATCTTAATGTATCTATTCCTCTTTTTGCCATTATTTCTACTGGCATGCAACCTTCAAATATTTCTCTTTTCTCAAAATCGTGAAGTGTTACTACTTCTGCATTTACTAATTCTTGCACAAATTTTTCGTATTCTTCTTTGTTCATTGGAAGATTTATATAGCTTGCATCCTGAGAACTTAGTCTTTCTTGCCATTTATCTAATGTTTCTTCTTTTTTCTTTTCTTGCTCATATCTATTTCCGTAAAATGCTATGTTAAAGTCTATGCTTTCTTTTGTTACTATTGGTGCTGCAGCATCATAAAATGCAAGTCTATCACTGTCTGTTAGCTCTTGTATTTCCTTGGATAAACTTTCCGATGTTAATGGTCCTGTTGCTATTATTACAATTCCATTTGTGGCTAATTCTTTTAAATGGATTTCTTCTCCAACTTCTTTATTTATTATTTCTATAAGTGGATTTCTTTTTATTTCTTCTGTAACTTTTTTTGAGAATTCTTCTCTATCCACTGCTAGTGCTTGTCCAGCTGGTACTGCTGTTTGGTCTGCTATTTTGATTAGTAAAGAGTCTAGTTTTCTTAGTTCTTCTTTTAGTAAACCACATGCATTTGTATGTAAGTTTGATTTAAATGAATTACTACATACTATTTCTGCTAAATTTTCATCAGAATGTGCTGGTGAATATTTTTGTGGTTTCATTTCATATAGTTTTACTTTTATTCCTCTTTTTGCTATTTGGTAGGCCGATTCTGTTCCTGCTAGGCCACCTCCTATTATTGTTATATATTCGTTCATTTTTGTTGTCTCCTTTTGGGGTATATTATATAGTATTTCATAGTATTTTTCAATCTTAGGACATTATTTTTATAAATTATATAAAATATATTTATTTTATGATATAATATTTAAAAAAAGGAAAATAGAAATATGAAAAAAAATATAATATTAATTGAAATAATTATTGCTTGCTTTATCTCTTTAGTTATTACTCTATTATACATTCAGCCCTCTCTTTTTTTCCATCCTTGGAATGATGAAACAAGCTATAATCAGCTGTTATCCCAACCCGATTTTGAAGAAATAAAAATAGATAATAATGGAAAATTAATTCATGGTTGGTTTAAATTTAACACCTCTAAAAAACCTGCTCCATTATTAATATTTTTTGGAGGTAACGTACAAAATTCTTCTAATACATGTTTGAATTATTTAAAGAATGACAATTTTAAATATTTTGAGAACTATAATTTTATGATTGTTGATTATCCCGGGTATGGATTAAGTGAAGGAAAAACTTCTGATAAAACAATGTTTAATACTGCTTTAAAAGCTTACGACTATGCTACTAGCTTAGATTATGTTGATAATAATAACATTGTTGTATTAGGCTATAGCATTGGTACTGGTGTTGCAACATATCTTGCCTCTGAACGAACTGTTAATGGACTAATTTTAGTTGCTCCTTATGATAGAGCTTTGAGTCTTTATAACTCTTATGTAAATATTTTTTATGGTCCGTTGAAACTTTTGGCTAGATATAAATTTGATTCTATATCATATGCTCAAAAGGTTAATGTTACACCTTTAATAATTACTTCTTATGATGATGAAGTTATTAATTATAAGCTTTCTTTGAACCTTTCTAGATATTTTAAATATGGTTCTAAAATTTTGACTTTAGATAATAATGTTAAACATAATGATTATTTTTCTCAAGGTGAAGTTTTAAATAGTATTTATGGTTATTTACAAAATTTAAAATAAAAAATAAATGTTATTTTACAAAATAGGTAAAACTTATTTTACAAAATGAGTAATTTTTACTTTACAAAATATGGTTTTTATGTTTAAAAGACGGAATTTCTTCCGCCTTTTTACTCGGATGACGGGCATGTCATACCAAAAAAACTTACGAAATTTCATTATTTCGTAAGTTTTAAAATTTGGAGCAGGTAGTGGGAATCGAACCCACGTAGCTAGCTTGGAAGGCTAGGGTTCTACCATTGAACTACACCTGCATTTCTTTTTATGGTAGTTAATACATTAAATGGAGCAGGTAGTGGGAATCGAACCCACGTAGCTAGCTTGGAAGGCTAGGGTTCTACCATTGAACTACACCTGCAACTTCTCCTTAATGCTTTACTATTATATCATTTTTTTCAGATTTGTCAAGGACTTTTTTAAAATTTTATAAAAAACCTTTAAACGGCTATTTTAAGCACTTTATCACATTATAGCCGTTTATTTTCAAGTTATTACTCTGAAAAGTCCTCATAAACTTTTGTAATCTCTATTTTAGATTTCCCTTGCTTAATTTTCTCATCTGCCTTTACTATCAAATCTACATCATAAACTTCCCTTAGATTTTTTATATTATCTTTTCTTTGTCCAATAACATTATTTACATCAACTGGATTAACAGTAACAACAACCTCTTTAACCTTGGTATTTAACTGTTTTATCTTCTCCACAATAACATCATACCACATACCAGACTCAACTAATTGTCTAAAAGCTGGATGAAAAGGACCCGCTACCACTTCGCTTTTATCATCCTTTGGGTCTGTTATAGTATCTGTTGGTTGAAGCCCTATTCTTATAACTTCAATATGTTTTTTTACAAATAACTTTACAAGTTCTTTACATACTTCAACTGCTTGTGTAACCGTTAAAGCTTTATATTTTCCCTCATTATAGTCTTTTTCCAACTTAGTATTTTTTATAACCAAAACCGGGTATATTCTTACCATTTTAGGTTTTAATTTTATTAATTGTTTTGCTGTATTTATTTCATCAACTGTTGTGCTTTCTGGAAGTCCTACCATCATTTGGTGTCCTAAATCGAACCCATACCATCTAATTAGTTTTGATGCTTTTACAACATCTTCGAAAGTATGTCCTCTTCCAGCCTTTTTTAGGATATAATCATTTGCTGATTGTACTCCAAGTTCTATTGTTTTTACTTTATATTTTTTTAGCCTTTTTAGAATTTTTTTATCTATATAATCTGGTCTTGTTGATATTCTTATACTGTCAACCTTTTTTTGTTTTATATATTCATATGCTGCTTCTAATAATTCTTCTTGTTTTGCTTCTTCTATTCCTGTAAAACTTCCTCCGAAAAAAGCTACTTCTACTTTAGAATCTTTTTTTATATATTTTAGGTGTTCTTCTATTATGTTTTTTACATCTTCCTTTGTTACTTGCTTTGTTTGTCCACTTATTGATTTTTGGTTGCAAAATACACAATCATTTGGACATCCTAAGTGTGGTACAAATATTGGAATTATATACTGTTTTTTCATAGTTTCACCCCTTTTTTATTAATTCTATAGCATGTTTTGCAGCTTCCATTTCTGCATGTTTTTTGCTTTTTCCTTCTCCAGTTGCTAAAATTTTTCCGTTGTAAATTACTTCTGATACAAATATTTTATCGTGATCTGGTCCTGCTTCTTTTATTATTTTGTATTCTATATGTACATCTCCATGTTGCTGAAGTATTTCTTGTAGTACTGTTTTATAGTCCTTTTGTCCGACATTTTGACTTGCTAATTTTATTTCTTCTTTTAGGTTTCCAACTATAAATTTATTTACTGGCTCTAGCCCTCCATCTAGGTACATTGCTGCAATTACTGCTTCTACGCTGTCTGCCATTATTGCTGGTTTTACTTGTTTGTGTGCTACTCTTTCTGATTTTCCTAGGCGTAAGAAATCACTAAAATTATGTGATTTTGCAACTTTATATAAGCTTGCTTCACACACTACTTGTGCTCTAACTTTAGTCATTTCTCCTTCTTTTAATTTTGGATAGTTTTGATATATGTATATACTTGATAAAAATTCTAGTATGCTATCTCCCAAAAACTCTAATTTTTCATTGCTTATTGTTTTCTTCTCATATGCATATGATGTATGTGTTAATGCCGTTTGTAGTAAGTTTTTGTCTTTGAATGTATAACCTATTTCTTGTTCTAATTTTGTATAGTCCATTTTTCTCACCTCTTTTCGCTATGTATCTATTATATACTTTTTTGGGATTTTTTCAAGTATTTTAGAAAAAAACCTATAAGACATATATATCTTATAGATTTTCTACTTACTTGTATTTTGTCACAACAATTCGAAACAATTTATATTACTTCAAATTATCCAACATTTTCCTTAATGTATTCAACTACATCTCCAACTGTTACAACTTTTTCAGCTTCTCCGTCTGGAATTTCTATATTGAATTCTTCTTCAATTCCCATTATTAATTCAACTAAATCTAAAGAGTCAGCTCCTAAATCATCTATAAAATGTGCATCTAATGTAACAGATTCTTCTGAAACTTGTAATAAGTCTACTATTATATTTTTTACCTTTTCAAATATTTCTTCTGAACTCATTTCTTAAGTTCACCTCCTCTCAAGTTTATAAAAATTTACTATATCCTTTGATATAAATTTGATGTTATTTTTATATAGACATTTATATTATATGTTTTTTCTTTTGTCAATAGATATCTCAAATTTATTTCATTTTTGAATGGTTATTCGGTTTTTGTCTTTTCTTTTTCAAATTCTTTTATTAGATTTTCAACTGTTTTGTTGTTTACAAATTGCTCTGCTTGTTTTATTGTGAATTCGAATAATTTTGCATCACTACTTCCGTGTGCTTTTACAACTGGTTTTTTTACTCCTATAAATAGTGCTCCACCATATGATTTGTAATCCATTGATTTTGAGAATTTATTCATTGCAGGAAGTGATGGAAGTGCTGCTATTTTTGACCATATATTTTTCATTAGGTTTTCTTTTAAGCTTCTTTTTACAAATTTGCCAAGCCCCTCTACTGCTTTTAAGAATACATTTCCTGTGAATCCATCGGTTACTATTGCATCAACTTCACCAGAAAATGCATCTCTTCCTTCTACATTTCCTATAAAGTTGATATTTAGTTCTTCTGATTTTTCTTTTAGTAATTTGTAACTTTCCTTTGTTAGTTCATTACCTTTTGTTTCTTCTGTTCCAATGTTTAATAAGCCTATTCTTGGATGTTCTACTCCAAAAGTATTTCTTATATATATACTTGACATTTGAGCAAATTGTAATAGGTTTATTGGTCTACAATTTGTATTTGCGCCTGAATCTATTAGCACAAGTCTGCTTTTATATGCTGGTAATATTCCTGCCATAGCAGGTCTATCTATTCCTCTTATTCTTCCAACAAGTAAAGTTGCTCCTGCAAGTAAGGCTCCTGAGTTTCCAGCAGATATAAATACATCTCCTTCTCCTTTTTTTAGCATATTAAATCCTACAACCATTGATGAGTCTTTTTTGTGTTTTATACTATCTGTGGGTCCATCTTCCATTTCTATTGTTTCTGTTGCATTTTTTATTGATAATCTTGGTGATATTTCACTTAAAGTTTTTCCGTAATATTCTTTTACTTTTGCTTCTATTATTTCTTGTTTTCCTATTAAAACAACTTCTGCTTTTATTTCATTTATTGCATTTACTGCACCTTTTATTGTTGCTTCTGGAGCGTTATCTCCTCCCATAGCATCTAGAAGTATTTTCATCTTTTATTTTCCTTTCATTTTTCAGTTTATTAAGATATTATTCATTTTAGTATGGTTTTTAGAAAAAATCAATATTTTTTAGTATTTTTCTTGATCTTTTTCTTTAAAATTTTGTTCTTTTATTTTAATTTCTTGTTTCGTTTGCTTAATTGCTTTATCTACTTTTATTCCGTCATCCATCCATTGCTTTCTTTTTTCTTTACTTGTAATATGTCTTTCTTGCGGAATTTTTTCTTCTAGAATCATTCCTCTCTGAGGCTTATTTTCAAATTTTTCCTTTAAATTTTCCCAAATTCTTTCCACAAAGTTTTCTTTTTTCTTTACTTTTTTTACCGGTATCATTTGTAAGTTTTGTTCTTTTTCCTCTGAGAAATCAATTTTAATTTCTTCTACATTTTCTGCTTTATATATACCATTAGATATTAAAAAAACTTTCTCTTTTTCGTTCGATTTAACTAATATTGCTCTATTTAAAATTGTTATCTCTGTCTGTGGATCTTTATCTAATAAATCTTCTCTTAATTGGTCAAATTCTGTTATTATTCTTTTAAAATCTTCATCCATTCCTATTGTAAAGTCAAAAATTTCATTATATTTTTTAGCATTTTCATTCGTAATTTTTTTTGATTCGCCATGTTGAAGCTTTGTAACAATTTTGCCATCTTTGTAATACAACTTTTCTTCTATGCCATTTAGGCTTATATACTTTTTTATCGTATATTTATCTATTTCCTCTAAATTACTTAAATGGTATAAATCTTTCATTAGGAACTTTAAAGCCCATTTATCTTCCTTACATAAATTATTTAATTTCAAATCTACAAGCTCATTTTGTTCATCCGTAAAAACCTTATATTTTATAGCCCCTTTTTCGATTGCAAGTTCATCAAAATATTTAAAAAATTCTGATTTTGTCATATTTTTATTTTCTTTAGCTTCTTCTAAAATTGAATCACAATATTTTTTCTTGATAATTTTTAAATCATTTACAAATTTTGCTGTCTCTCCATTTCTTTCTATACAATAAAAACTCGTATTTTCAAGATATTCTCTTAAATCATTGTATTTTAATATAAATTTTTTTGTCATTGGTATTTCCAAAGAAAGTGCAAAATCTATTTCATTTTTAAAATATTGTTTAAATATATTATTTTCCAATTCAACAATTGTTGTTTCAATTTCTTCTCTAATGTCATTTTCCATTTCTCTATAATAAAGAAGAAAATTTTCATAAGAATGTTGTAAATTGTTCTCGCCTAGAAAAGATTGATATTGTTTTCCATTTATATCTCCTAAATATTTCGAATTACCATATAGCATTTTTTCGTTTTCTTCCATATTGTCAGTTTGTATAGGTTTTAAATATTCTATTATGTTATCTATATTTCTTTCACATCCATATATATAGTCTGCTTTCATAAAATTTGAATATATAGTTTGCTCATCTACATTTAGTATCTTTTCAAAGTTCTTTCCTTTTCCAAGTTCCATTACTTTTTTAGGACCTATTGCTAATTCTAATTCTCGTAAAAAATTAGTCAAATTAGAATATCCGCCCATTTCTTTATATCCACACTTTTCTGTAATCCACTCAGTAAGCCCCTCATTTAATCCTCTTCCTACTTCTACCCATTCATTCCTTTTTCCATTTCCATAAATATCTTTTTTTCTTATAAATCTTATCATTCCAGTAGGCGTTATACCTTTTACCCTTCTTAGCCTATCTTTTAGAACTAAATGTACAGATTCATGAAGTAATAATTGTTTCATATCGTCAGCTTTTTTTATTTCTTCTATAGTATATTTTGAAGCAGGATAATATGTTTTCTTGCATATAGTTATCGTTTTATTTTCTTGATATCCTGCCACACTCCCATCATCAATTTCTAGGTACAAGCTTTCCAAATTTTTCATTTTTTTAGTAGCAAAATTTTTACCGTATACGTCTGTAAATAACTTACAACTTTCTAAAGCATCACTAGAAAATCTTTTTGTCCATTCTCTTAATTCTTCATCTTCTACCTTTCCCTTTTTAGTATTTTCTTTTGAAAAAAACAGTTTTCTATACATTCTCTCATTTGGAGTATTTTCATATTCTAGTGACAAATTTCTTAATATTTCTTCATTCTTTTCCTCTATTAAATCATCATTATTAATTCTATAATATGTAATTTTAATTTTTCTATTTACAAGTTTTATTGTTTGAACATACTCTTTATCTAAATACGATATTTTACAAATATAACTTTCATTTCTATCTTTAGTGTACTTTTTTATTTTATCTATTTCCATCTATCTCTCCTAATATCTTTTCAGCAACATCTCTTCCATTTCTTGCAGCCCATGCTACAGTTCCTTTTCCTCCAATTAAATCCCCTCCTGCATAAATTTTTGGATTTGATGTTTGAAAATTCTCATTTACATTTATATAATTTCTCGCTGTTAATTCTAATCCTAAATTTGCCACAAATTCATCTGTTTTTGAACCTAATGCCATTATAACATAATCTGCTTTTATAGTGTAATTGCTTCCCTCTATGTTCACAGGTGAAAGTCTTGTATCTCCCTCTTTTTGAACTAATTTTGTTTTTATTAGTTCTATACTTTCCACATTTTTGTTTCCATTAATTTTAACTATATTGTTTTGAAACAATATCTTTATGCCCTCCATTTCAGCATCTAAAACCTCTTTTTCTTCCGCTGGCATCTGCTCTTTAGCTCTTCTATAAATAATTATTACATCTTTTGCACCTTTTCTTTTTACTGTTCTTGCAACATCTATCGCAACATTTCCTCCACCATTTATAATGACTGTTTTTCCATTATAATTTGGGTGATTATTATTTTCTAATAATTCATTTCCACCAAATACTTCATCTAAATTTTCGCCTTCAATTTTCATTTTAGATGAAATATTTGCTCCAAATGCTAGGTAAATATAATCATATTCTTTTTCTAAATCTCTTAAATTGATATTTTTTCCAAGTTCTTGGTTATATTCTACCTCAATTCCTAAATCCAATATTTTATCAATTGTATTTTTAACTATATCTTTTGATAATCTAAAATCTGGTATTCCATAAACTAAAAGCCCACCTAAAAAATCTTTTCTTTCATATATAGTTACTTTTACACCTTTTCTAGCCAAAAATGCCGCACAAGTAAGGCCTGATGGTCCTCCACCTATAATTGCTACTTTTTTATTTTTTAAATTTTCTTCAATATTTTTTTCAAATTTCAAGTTATTTTCTATTGCATAATCGCCAATAAAAGCTTCCATATCTCCTATACTTACAGGCTCACCTTTTATTCCCCTTACACACGAACCCTCACATTGTTTCTTGTGTGGGCATATTCTACCACATATTGGTTGAAGTACTGTGGTTTCTTGCAGTATTTTATATGCTTCTTTATAGTTTTGTTCTTTTATTTGTTTTATGAATTCTGGTATATTATTGTTTAAAGGACATCCTTTGTTTGCGCAAGGTTTTATTTTGCAATTTAAACAATAATTTGATTTTTCTTGTATTTGTTGATTCATTTTTCTTCCTCTCTTTGTTCATTTGGGACCGGTTCTTTTTGGTACATGTTCATTTGGGACCGGTTCTTTTTGGTACATGTTCATTTGGGACCGGTTCTTTTTAGTACATGTTCTGAAAATAACCGTCCTCAATCAAAAATCACTTATCTATCTAGTTTATTTACCACTTCTTTTAAATCCCTTATAAAATCTAATTTTTTTGTTTCATCCCTAAGTAATGCTGCTGGGTGCCAAGTCGGCATATAATATATTCCTTTTCTTTCCACCCATTTTCCCCTACTTGCTGTCATTTTATATTCTTTTCCTAGAATATTTTGAAGTGAAATTCTACCAAGTAATACTATAATTTTAGGTTTTACAATCATTACTTGGTTTCGCAAATAATTTATACATCCTAAAACTTCATCTGGTTCTGGATCCCTATTATTTGGTGGTCTACATTTTACTATATTTGCTATATATACTTCTTCTCTTTCTATTCCTACTACATCAAATGCTTTATTCATTAATTGACCTGCTTTTCCTACAAAAGGAATTCCCTGCGTGTCTTCATCTGCTCCGGGTCCCTCTCCTATAAACATTATATCGGCATTTTCGTTTCCAACTCCGAATACTATGTTTTTTCTTCTTGTACATAATTTACATTTATTACAATCTTTTATTGCATTCTTTAGTTCTTCTATTGTTTCATACATATTTATCACCACTTGATTTTTTTATTATTGTATCAGAATTAATTTCATTTATCAATATTTTTGAGGAAAATGACTTATTATTCCAGTTTTCTATTTGTTATATTTTTTTCACCAAATATCGACATTTTCATAAAATATTAAGAGGTGATAAAATATGTTTTTTAATACTTTAGTACTCGCTTTATCTAGTAGTATAGATTCTTTAGGTATTGGTATTACATATGGTTTAAGACACATAAAATTATTGAAAAAATCCAAAATTATATTATTTCTGGTTTCAATTTTCATTACCTTTTTAGCAGGAATTATTGGTAATATATTAAAAAATACCCTATCAGTAAATATATGTGAATTTATAGGTTCTGCTTTTCTTTTGTGTATGGGAATTTTTATTATTATTCAAACTAACGACAAAGAAGTTTCCTTTGATTTTGATAATTCAAATGATATAAGTCCTAAAGAAGCTATTTGGCTTGGTCTAGCTCTTTCTTTGGATAGCCTATGTATTGGAATTGGAGGTAGTACAATTGGTATAAATATTTATTTGTTTTCTATTTTAGTTTCAATTTTACAATATATTTTTCTGAGTATTGGAAATTACTGTGGTATACATTTGACTAAATTTAATAAAATTCCACAGAGTTTTTGGAGTAAAGCGTCTGGTGTTTTGTTGATTTTAATTGGATTAATTGAGTTTCAATAAAAAAATTACGTTACCTCGTGGTTTTTCTTAGATTATATATTTTTATAGCATTTTAAATGCAAAAAAGCAAGAAACTACTAAAATGTAGTTCTTGCTATATTTTTAATTTATTATTCGATTATGTCAGCAACAACACCTGAACCAACTGTTCTACCACCTTCACGAATAGCGAATCTTAATCCTTT
>CAKPNI010000034.1 GCA_934168355.1 uncultured Clostridia bacterium | reverse complement strand
AATTTATCTAAATTAATTTCCATTACAAATACATTTTCTTTTTCCATTTCTGGATGAATTCTACCTATAATTCCAACAATGTCATTATTTACAGAAATTTCTGCAGTTTGACCCGGATGGAATTCCTTTGGCATTTTTTTAGGATTTACAAAACTATATCTTCCGTTATATCCTAAAAAATCAAGTAATTCTTCTGTTACTCCTTTTATGTCATAAAAATCAACTTGTTCATTATATCCAATTTTGTTATAATATTTTCCAGTCATTAATACACAGACTTTTTTGTTTTCACCAAATTCTCCATTTTTGTTCCAGAAACCTTTTCCAATTTCGAATAGGCAAACATCTTTGTTTTCACGAGCTTTATTGTATTCATATATTTTATATAATGATGGAATTATACTATATCTTAATGTGTTTCTGTCCTCTGTTATTGGGTCTAATAATTTTAATGGTTCAAACTCATCTGTTGTAAATTTTTTTACATCTTTATCATTTATTAAAATATAGGATAATGTTTCATTTAAACCTAAATCACTCATTTTATGCCTAATTTTTCTCATTGTTTTGTCAACACTTCCCATTTTCATTGGAACGACTGGAAGTTTGCCTTGGATATTATTTACTCCATAAATTCTTCCAACTTCTTCAACTAAATCTTCCTTTATATCTATGTCGATTCTTCTTGTAGGAACTGTAACTACAACTGATTTTTCATTTGGCTTTATTTCAAATTTTAGTCTTCTAAATACATCATTTATATCATCATTTGAAATATTTGTACCTAATACATCATTTATAAATTTATATTCAATCTCAATTTCTTTTTCCTTATTATCTGTTGCATCATATTTAAGCATTCCCTTGCAAATTTTTGCTCCGGCATATTTTTCTAACAAATGACATGCTCTTTCTATTGCCATATAAGTTCTTGCAGGGTCTAAGCCTTTTTCAAACCTATTACTTGCTTCACTTCTTAAAATTTTATTTGATGTTTTTCTTACCTTTACTGAATCAAATATGGCAGATTCAATTATAACATTTTTAGTTGTTGCTTCAACTTCAGTATTTAATCCTCCCATAACACCTGCTAAACCAACCGCCTTTGTGCCATCAGTAATAACTATATCATCTTTGGTTAAAGTTCTTTCTTGGCTATCTAATGTTGTTAATTTTTCGCCATCCTCAGCCATTCTTACAACTATTTTATTTCCAAGGTTATCTGCATCATAAAAATGAAGTGGTTGACCAAGTTCTAGCATAACATAATTACTTATGTCTACTACATTATTTATTGGCCTAATGCCAGAAGCTATTAATCTATTTCTTATAAATTCTGGACTTTCTTTAATTTGAACATCTTTAACTTTTCTTGTTAAAAATACTGTACAATTATCTGTTTCAATTTTAGTTTCAAATTCTTTTGAAATGTCATCTTCTATTTCGCTATGGCTTAAATCTGGAGTAGTTACCTCTTTATCATATATAGCTGACACCTCATATGCCATACCTAGTATACTTAGTAAATCTCCTCTGTTTGCTGTTAATTCAAAATCTATTACATTATCGTCAAGATTTAAAAATTTAATAGGGTCTCCACCTACTGGGGCATTATCTGGAAGCTCAGCTATTCCATTTTTGTCAGCTTCTGATAAAAATTTTTTATCAATTCCAATTTCATATAATGCACATAACATTCCATTTGAAACTTGACCTCTTATAACTCCTTTTTTAATCTTGAAGTCTCCCGGAAGTTCAGCTCCTACTTGTGCAACAATAACTTTTAATCCTTTTCTTACATTTGGTGCACCACACACAATGTCTAAAACCTCTGTTCCTATATTTACTTTACATACATGAAGATGGTCAGAATCGGGATGTTCTTCACATTCTGTTACCTCTCCTATTATTAAATGAGTTGCATTTATTAGCTTTTCTGCTGAGTCGTATTCGTTTCCAACTCTTGTCATGTCTTCTGCTAGAGTTTTTACATCTAGGTTCTCATCTATATTTACATATTCTTTTAGAAAATTTGTACTTAATTTCATATTTTGCTCTCCTTTCTTTTTTCGAAATGGGGACGGTTCTTTTTTGAAAAAGGAACCGTCCCCGTTTCAAAATTTCTACTCCTCGTCCTTTCTATCAAACTGTTTCAAAAATCTCACATCATTTGCATAAAGATATCTCATATCAGTAATACCATATCTAAACATCGCCAATCTATCAATACCAGTACCAAATGCAAAACCACTATACTTGTCTGGGTCATAGCCATTCATCTTCAAAACATTTGGATGAACAATACCACTACCCAAAACTTCTATCCAACCTGTTTGTTTGCAAAGATTGCAGCCTTTTCCACCGCATTTAAAGCAAGTTACATCAACCTCATAAGATGGCTCTGTAAATGGGAAATAGCTAGGTCTAAATCTTAAATCTAGGTTTGCTCCTATTATTTTTCTAACAAATACTTCTAATGTACCTTTAAGGTCTGCTAAAGATACATTTCTTTCTTTTTTATCAATTACCAATCCCTCTATTTGGTTAAATTGATGCGAATGTGTTGCATCATCTTCTCTACGATATGTTTTTCCTGCTGTTATTATTCTTATTGGGCTTTTTTCAGTATTTGCAACCATAGTTCTTGCTTGAACTGCTGATGTTTGAGTTCTTAATAAATATTCATCTGTTATATAAAAACTATCTTGCATATCTCTTGCTGGATGACCTTTTGGTAAATTTAATCTCTCAAAGCAAAATTCATCTGTTTCTAGCTCTGGTCCCTCTACTACATCATATCCCATAGATACAAATAGGTCTTCTATGTCTTCTATTATTCTGTTTACCGGGTGTAAGCTTCCTCTTTTTAATTTGCTTCCCGGTAAAGTTATGTCTATTTTTTCTGCCTCTAGTTTTTTATTTAATTCTTCTTGTTTAAATATTGTTTCTTTTTCTTCTATTAATTTTTCTAACTCCGCCTTTACTTCATTTACCAAGTTTCCTATAACAGGTCTTTCTTCTGGAGATAGGTCTTTCATACCTCTTAATACTGCTGTTAATTCGCCTTTTTTACCTAGATATTTTACTCTTAGTTCTTCTAGATTTTTTAAATCAGTTGAATTTTTTATTTTTTCAATTGATTTAATTTTAATTTGTTGTATTTGTTCTTTCATGTTTTTTACCTTCCTTTCTTTTTTCATTGGGACCGTTTCTTTTCACGAAATGATCGTTTCTTTTCGCGAAAAGAAACGGTCCCGATGGGAAATTTATCACAAAAAAATCCACTTCGCCTACAGTATAGGACGAAATGGATTTTTCCGTGGTACCACCTAAATTTATTAATTTGCTTTTTTAGCTTAATTAACCTTATTAAAACCTATAACGTGGTTTAGTCGCTATTTGCTATTAACCTATTTTATAATAAGTTTTCACAAAAAGTTCTAAAAAAGTGAAATTTCAATATATAATCTTAAATAGCTTTCAGCCAAGGCTATTTTCTCTTTTACAAATTTTGTATATATTTACTTTGCTTTTTTATCGAATTTTAATATTATGTTTACTATACTATCACAAATTCTATTATTATGCAATAGTTTTATGTAATTTTCTATGCTCTTGGATGTGTTTTTTTATAAACATCGTTTAATCCGTCATTTTGAAATTGCATATATACTTGTGTTGAAGAAATATCAGAATGACCAAGCATCATTTGAATTGACTTTAAATCTGCACCATTTTGTAATAAATGTGTTGCAAATGAATGTCTTAATGTATGTGGTGTTATATCTTTTGTGATATTTGCTTGCTCCTGATAAAATTTTATTATCTTCCAAAATCCCTGTCTTGTTAATCTTCTACCATTTAAATTAACAAACAAAGCTTGCTCTTTATCTGTTTTTACCAATATATTACGAGCATCTTCTATGTATTCTTTTAAAGCATTAAGTGACATTTTTCCTAAAGGAATTGTTCTTGTTCTACTTCCGTTTTTACATAAAACTGTGCCATCTTTTAAGTTAACATCTTCTATATTTAAAGATATGATTTCTGTAACTCTCATTCCAGTTGCATAAGCAAATTCAAGCATTGCCTTATCTCTTGTTCCTTTTAAGTCAATGTCTTTTGGTTGCTCTAATAAAAGCTCTACTTCCTCAGATGTTAATATACATGGTTTTCTTTTTTCTATTTTTGGTGATTGTATATTTTCTGTTGGATTTTGCATTGTTTTTTTGTTTTTTACTTCATATTGATAAAATGCTCTTATTGATGCTATTGTTCTTGAGATTGTTGATGCTTTTTTTCCCTCTTCTTCTGCTAAGTAATCTAAATATTCTTTTATTTCTTGTTCTGTAATTTTATTATATTTTAATCCTTTTTCCTCTACATATTCTTCAAATTGCTTTAAGTCTCTTTTGTATGATTGAAGTGTATTATTAGATGCTTTTTTATCTACTTCAAGAAATTTATAAAATTGTTTTAATTGTTTTTCCATTACCGTTCTCCATCTCATCTTTTTATATTTTATGCAATAATTTATTTACATAAGGTTCCTATATGTTATATCAAACTAATTGGAAATTGTAAATAGTTTTTTGAAGATTTTTTGTTTTTTTTCGAAATGGGGACGGTTCTTTTTTGAAAAAGGAACCGTCCCTATTTCAAAAAATTCATTCCCATTTTAAGCAATGGCACCGATACCTCACATTCCAATACACTAGAAACAACCAACATTGTCAACATTAAACCTGAAATTATACTATGTCTTGCAATCTCGATTTTTATATTTTCCTTTCTCCTATCATTTATAATTGCTTTATACAATTTTATACTACTTACCCCCATAGTCAAAAGAGCAGGTATAAATAATATGTTTTGAATAACTAACCCAAACAAACAAAACAGCAAGCTCTTACCAGTTCCAATAGTTAATGATAATGCAGAAACAGTATATCCCATGCAAAAACCTCTAAATAAAATTAATCCTAAAACCACTGGCATTCCTATTATTGTCGTTCCAGCTAACCATATTATTAATGCTAATGTAATATTGCTTTTTATAGATGACATTGTTAATGCCTGCTTATCTATGTTTTCTATGTTTTTAAACTTTTCTATAAATTCATTTATATATGATATAATTGTTTTTTCCTGCTCTTCTTGGCAATTATTTATAAACATCACGCCGAATAAATATACCAATTATAAATATTATTAATACCAATATGTATTCTTTTGAGTTATTTGATATGTATTGATATATTGTGTTTTTTAAAGCTACTGTTATTCGTTCTTTTTTCATTTTGAGTCTCCCTTGTGTTTTTTTAATATTTATTCTGATTGTGGACAAAAAAGAACCGTCCCCAATACGAAAAAAATAGAGGTTTATTATTTTACCTCTACTTTTCCATAAACACCTCCGCCACCTGAGTGAACGTGGATATTTCCATTTATACTATTCATTATATTTTTTGCAACCTTAGCTCCAACAACAGCTTCAATATCATCTTCAGATACCTTATGTAATACATTCATTTCTGTTTCAAAATTACTTAATAATTTTTCAACAGTTTTTCCTCCAACACCCGGTATAAAGCTTAATGGCACCTGATATATGTATGGTGGTCTATTTTCTGGACTTTTAGTTTCTTTTTTATCTTTTATTAATTCTATTCTATCAAAAACTCCAAATGTTATATTCGTTCCTCCACATTTTGGACAAACTGTTGCTGCTTGGTCTATTTCAATTGAATCATTGCAATCCTCGCAAAAACTTCTATGATATTTTCCAAGTTTTGGGTCTAATCCATAATTTGCAAGTACCTTTCTTCCATCTTCATTCTTAAGTGCCTTTACAATTTCTTTAAATGATATATCTTCTACTTGCATTTTATTGTATTCTCTTGCTATTTTTGGAAGAGAATGTGCATCAGAGTTTGTTACAAATGTTTTATCTTCCAATTCTGATATTTCATCTGCTAAAAATGTGTCTGAACTCAGACCTAATTCTACAGCAAATATTTTGTTATATTTTTCTTTAAATATGTCTTTTAATCTATCTGTACAGTTTCCATAATAACTTTTGTGTGGTGTAAATATATGGGCAGGTATTACTATTCCATTATATTTTTCCACAATATCTACTAAGTCATATCCCGATAGGTCTGAACGTTGAGTACTTAATGTTACATTTTTTACATGTTTTGCAAGTTCATTTGAAAATCCTTTTATATCTTTTAGATATGGGAAAAAGCATACATTATGTGCACTTCCAGATTTTCCGTTTCTTCCTTTTTCCGATGTTTCTACTTCGCTTCCAAGTAAAATGCATACTTTGTCTTTATATATTATTCCTCCATTCTTTAGTTCATATGCATCACCTGTTTTTAAAAAGTTTTCTATGTCTTCTATTACATATGGTGATGCACAATCTATTATTCCAGCAACTTGTATTCCTTTTCTTTCATAGCATTCTTTAGCTATATTTGCAAAATTTAAGCTTCTTGCTCCTGTTATTTTTATTGGTTTTCCGTTTTCTGCTCTTCCTATGTGTATATGTAAATCTGCAAATATTTCGTACATTTATTAATCCTCCAATTTGTATTTTGATTTGTGGTTTAGCACTTTTTGTGTTGTGTCATCACTGAATAATGCTCTACTCCTATTTTTAGTTGTTTCAGCAAGTTCTTTCATCTTTTCAAAATCTGTTTTTATGTTTGATTCTTCATTCTTCTCTTTTATTAAAACTTTTTTGGCATTTTTCTTGATATTTTCTTCTAATGCTTTATTTATTCTATCTGAATAATTATTTGCTAATGTAGCAATAAATGTTTTTACATTCGCTTCCTTATTATGTAAATGAACTAATTTTTTTATAACTGGTACATCTATTGTTTCTTTTATTGTTACATTCTCTAGTTCTTTTATAAATTCTATAAACATTTCTATATATCTATTATCTGTATATTTTAAATTTCTCTCTTTTAAAACAACCAATGCTTCTTCTGTTGTAAATGCTTCTCTTTCTACTCTATTTAGTATTAATCCTGTAAATTGATCTACTACTTCTAAAATGTCACTTTCTCTTTCTCTTGGACTACTTTCACTGTATCTATTTACTTCTTCACATATCTTACAAAAACGCTTGCTAAATCCTAATGTTGATAGATACTCTGCTCCCTCTTTTGCATATGTTTCTAATTTTCCTATTTTTTGTGCATTTTCTATTTTTTTACAGTTACATAATAACATTGCTGTTAATACTAAATTTTTGTCTACATTTATTTGCATATATTCTATAAACATTTTTGCTATTTGAGTTTTTAATACTATTGATTTATCGAAAAATATACCTGTTTTTTTTGATAAATAGTATGTTATTAACATTTTTTGAGATAGGTTTTCTTCCTCTAATATATATGTTGCAAAATCTTCCATATTTTTCCTCCTAAGTGTCTTGAATTCATTTTTATTATATTTCATATTTCGACAATTGGCAAGTAGTTTTTGAAAAATTTTAAAAATGGAGCAGACATTGCCTGCTCCATCTATGGTTTTACAAAATTGAAATTTTTTACATGATATAAAAATATTATTGCCAGTTCCTTCGATGTCACGGAAATTTCTGCGTTTCATCGCTGTATATTTCATCATATTTACATAACTTGGTCAATAGATATTGTAAATTTTATGTAAATGTGGTAAAATAGAATTATCAAAATACAGGAGGTCTTAACTATGAGAAGAAAAATGACTTTGGAACAAATGGACCACTTTCTTCGGCATGTAAAAATGCATGTTGAGGAATTTCAGAATGGCGATTTCTATAAAGACCGCTCATATCTGGAAAAATTAAAAGAAGCTCAACGCCTTGCACTTGAAGTTTCCCATGACATGATTCACGTCATGCGGACAAAACAATTCAAGGGCTATGAGGATGCAGACTTTTGTTTTGATGTCCACCTTCCTCAAAACCTTAAAGCTCACGAGTACCGCACTTTTGACTCAACCTCTTTCAGAGTTGGCTGCAAATTAAAGGCTACTCTAGATTTAGGTATGGTAGATGAAAAACACATCATCCTGACCAAAGAAGATGCTGAGGTACAGATGGAAACATTCGGACATGCTATTCAGGATGCCGGAGTATTCATCAAGCTTCTTGAAGAGTATTTTGGATAAAAATGCTCTAAAGCTCCCGACTACAAATCGGGAGCTTTATTAAATAACTATATCTCTTTTCATTTTTCCATTTTGCACTATTCCTATTCCAATAAAAATATCCTTATTATATACTCTATGAATTCCATCATCTAAACTAACATTAACTTTCACACCATTCAAAAACCTAAACAAAACATCATCGTTTAGGTCTACAGATTTCTTTTCTTCAAAAAATTTTTCAATAGAAATAAAATTTTTCTCAATAATTTTTGTATCTATCACTCCATCATTCACAATCTCCGAAATCCTAACAGCCTGTTCAATCTTAAACTCTCCAACTCGTGTTCTATTAAGTTCTTTCATAAATCCAACAGTACCCAAGCTTTCAGCAATATCCTCGCAAAGACTTCTAATATAAGTACCTTTTGAGCACCAAACCTTATACACAATTTCTTGTGTTTCTTTTGATATTGAAATCAAATTAATATCAAAAATCTCAATACTTCTTGGCTTAACTTCGACATCTTTGCCACTTCTTGCATACTCATAAAGTTTTTTTCCATTCACCTTAATTGCAGAATACATAGGAGGAATTTGTTCTTGTTTTCCCTTGAAACTATTCAAAACACTTTTTACATTATCAATATCAAACATTTCATCTGTTACAAGCTTTTCTTCAATTGTATCTCCCTCTTGGTCTCCAGTCGTTGTCTTTTTACCTAATTTAATGGTTGCAATATATTCTTTATCATGATTTACCAAATATTTTGATAAACTTGTTCCTTTCCCAACTAAAATTGGAAGTACACCAGTAGCCATTGGGTCAAGAGTTCCAGTATGTCCTGTCTTTTCATGAAATGTATGTTTTAACTTTTGCACTATATCATTTGATGTCCAATTTTTTTCTTTATTTATTATTATAATTCCATCCATATAAACTCCTTTTTATTAATGGCACATTTGGACCGGTTCTTTTTGTGCCAATTTACTCAAAAAGAACCGGTCCCGATGAACCCATGCGCAAAAAGAACCGGTCCAAATGTGCCCTACTTAAGCTGCTTCCTAACTTCTTTAAGCACCTTATTCTTAATCTCTTCAACCGTACCTTTGCCATAAGCTCCAGCTGCTCTTAAATGACCTCCGCCACCAAGCATAATAGCAATACTTGCAACATCAACATACTCCAAAGACCTTAAAGAAATTTTATACCCCTTTCCTTTAACTTCATGTAAGAAAATTGAAACCTCAACATCCTCAATATTTTTACCAACATCAACAATACCCTCGTGGTCACCTTGAATAGCATGTACCTCATCTTGGTCTTGTCCTGTTATATATGTAAATGCAACTTTTCCATCTTCAAAAAACTCTAATCTGTCCATTGCTCTTTTAGTAAGCTCAAAATTTGCCTTATTTTTTGTATGTAAAGCTCTTCTAAATATTTTGGATATATTTACACCTAATGCTAAAATCTCTGCTGCAAACTCAAATGTTTCAGTTGTAGCTCCATAAGAAAATCCTCCTGTATCTGTTATTATTCCTGTCATTATAGCTGTTGCCATATCTTTAGTCATCTTAATTCCAAAATAACTAAACATTCCAATTAAAACTTGTGCGCATGCCGGTGCTACTGGATTTACAAAATTTACATCTCCATACATTACATTACTACTATGATGGTCAATCACAATTTTTGTTTTTGCTTTTTCAAAATATTTTGTATAACCTTTTAATATTTTTGGAGATGCACAGTCTAATGCAATTGCCAAATCATATTTTTCAATTTCAGTAGATTTTTTTAGCTTCTCTATTTGAGGCAAAAAAGCAAATGACTTTGAATATTCTGGTATTATGATATCTACATCTTTTCCCATCTCATCTAAAGCTAAGCCTGTAGCTAAAGAACTTCCAATTGCATCTCCATCTGGCAATTCATGTGTTAATATTACAATTTTTTCTGCTTTTTTTATTTCTTCTAATATTGTATCTAGTGTCATATTTCTTCCTTTCTTTTACTTCTCCTCTGGCATAATTTCTTTCAAAATGCTTTCAATTCTTGAGCCATACTCCATACTTTCATCAACTTCAAAAATAAGTTCAGGTGTATATCTCAAATTAACCCTTTTAGCAATTTCGGATCTAATATAACCTGATGCTTTCTTAATCCCCTCAAGAGTATTTTTCTTACTCTTACAATTAAGCAAACTAATGTAAACTCTGGCTGTACGCAAATCTGGAGCAGTCTTAACCTTAGTTACACTAATTAGTCCTGTTATATTTTGGTTTCTTAAATCTTGGTCAATTATAACACTAATTTCTTTTTTTAACTCCTCATTAACCTTGTCCATTCTATTTGTCGATTTTCTTTGTGGCATAATTAATATCCTCCTCTCTCTTTGTACGAAAAAGAACCGGTCCCAAATGAACATGTTCACAAAAGAACCGGTCCCAAAAGAGCAATTATCTCTTAATTTCTTTCATAATATAAGCCTCTAAAATATCTCCCTCTTTAATATCATTATATTTCTCCAACTGGATACCACATTCAAAGTCTTTTGCAACTTCTTTTGCATCATCTTTGAAACGTTTTAGAGATATAAGTTTTCCATCATGTATAACAACATCATCACGAATAACTCTAACTCCTGCGTTTCTAGCAATTTTACCTGTAAGTACCATTGCTCCACCAATTGTTCCAACATTTGATATTTTAAAGATTTGTCTAATTTCTGCAGTTCCTATAACTTCTTCTTCGAATTTAGGGTCAAGCATTCCTTTCATAGCAGCTTCTACGTCATCTATTGCTTGGTAAATTACAGAATATTGTTTAATTTGAACTTCGTCTTTTTCAGCTTCATTTTTAGCAGTTGCAACTGGTCTTACATTAAATGCTATTATAATTGCATTTGAAACCTTTGCAAGTGTAACATCTGATTCTGTAACAGCTCCTGCTGCTGCGTGGATTACTTTAACTCTTACTTCTTCATTTGATAATTTTTCTAGTGATTGTTTTAATGCTTCAACAGAGCCTTGAACATCTGCTTTTACAATTAAGTTCAATTGTTTCAATTTTCCTTCTTCCATTTGTCCAAATAAATTATCTAATGTTACTGCTGATACCTGATTTATTGATTTTTCTCTAGCTTGACGTTTTCTTCTTTCTATTAAGTGTTTAGCCATTTTTTCATCTTTAACTTCATAGAAAATGTCTCCAGCTTGTGGAACTTCTGTTAATCCCATAATTTCTACCGGTGTTGATGGTCCTGCTGATTTTACTTTTTTACCTTTATCATTTACCATTGAACGTATTCTACCAATTGATGTTCCAACAACTACGGTATCTCCTACATCTA
>CAKPNI010000033.1 GCA_934168355.1 uncultured Clostridia bacterium | reverse complement strand
AGTAAGTAGTATGATTTGGGGAAGTCAGTATGATGCAATGATGAATTGGATGGCGAAAAATGGAAAAACAGTTGGAGATTCAAATTCTTCAAATACTAATAATTCATATACAACTGGAAGCAAAAGTACAGATGTAGTAAATAATGTATATGATCTATATGGATGCCATAGAGAATGGACATTAGAGGCTTGCCTCAGCAATAGTCGAGCTTTACGAGGCGGTTATTCAGGCTACAGTTCTCCAGCCATTCGCGGTAACTACTATCCGGGCAACACGAATAGCAACTATTCCTCTCGTGCCGCACTTTATATAGAGTAGAGCTGAACTCTTAAAAAAAATGCGGAGAGTTTAAAGATAACTGTGTAAAATCAGAAATGATTTTGCACAGTTTTTTGTGCAGGAAAGAGAGGAAAAAATGAATGTAAGAAAAATCGATACTAATGAATTTAGAAAAAGAAAACTAGAAAGAAGCTACATATCTGTTTATATTGTAATAAAATCTATTGCTGTAGAAACAGAAAATATAGTTGAACCTAAAAATTTATGTGTTATATATGGTTTTACTGCTCTTGGTACTAGAAAAATAATTGCACTTTACTTTGAAAATACGGAGGATAAAATATTGGAATTGAATGAATTAATAAAAGAATTAGACAAAAAATTAATAGTAACCAAAAAAGAAATATAGCAGATAGAACAAAAATGATAGATAGAAAAGGGAAAGTATGTTCCGATGATAAAGAAGCTTATATTGGAAGGAAAGAAAATAGATGAAATATATGATTAAATAAAAGCAAATGGATACAAGGGAAAAACATCATTGTTTACCAGTTAAATGTTCCCTCTACAAACTTAATAATATTATAAAAAAGAAAAGCGGTAATACTATCGCTTTTTCATATATATGCCAAACTTTCCAAAACCCCTTGCCAAAACCCAAAAAAAATATTATAATACCAAAGTAGATTAAAATTAACACCAAAATTTCCCAAAGCAATTTGCGGAAAAAAAAAACCAAATTTTCTGGTAGTTAAAGTTTTAATCTTTTTTTATTTAAAAAATCAAACAAAAAATTTGGTTTTAGAAAAGGAGAAAAAATGAACACAAAATACATATTTGTAACAGGAGGAGTCGTATCAGGACTAGGAAAAGGAATAACAGCAGCATCACTAGGAAGACTACTAAAAAACAGAGGATATAAAGTAACAATACAAAAATTTGACCCATATCTAAATGTAGACCCGGGAACGATGAGTCCATATGAACATGGAGAAGTATTTGTAACAGACGATGGAGCAGAAACAGACCTAGACCTAGGCCATTATGAAAGATTTATAGATGAAAACCTAACAAAAAATTCAAGTGTAACAATGGGAAAAGTATATCTATCAGTACTAGAAAAAGAAAGAAGAGGAGACTACCTTGGAAAAACAGTCCAAGTAATACCACATGTTACAAATGAAATAAAAGAAAAAATATACAGTTTCGAAGATACAGATGTAGACATAGTAATAACAGAAGTAGGTGGAACTGTAGGAGATATAGAAGGTTTATCAATAATAGAAGCAATACGTCAAGTAGGACTAGAAAAGAACAAGGAAGATGTATTATATGTTCATGTAACACTACTTCCATATATATCAGGTTCAAATGAAATAAAATCAAAGCCAACACAACACTCTGTAAAAGAACTACAAAGTTTAGGAATACAACCAGATATTCTAGTTTGCAGGTCAGAGCAAGAAATACCTGAAAATATAAGAGAGAAACTAGCACTATTTTGTAATGTAAGAAAAACAAGTGTTATACAAAACAGAACAGCAGATTGTTTATATGCAGTACCTCTAATGTTAGAAAAAGAAGGACTAGCTAGAGAAGCATGTAATCACTTAAGATTAGACAGTTTTGTACCAGACAATTCAAAATGGGAAGAAATGGTTCAAAATATAAGAACAATAAATCCAGAAGACAAAGTAAAAGTTGCAATAGTTGGAAAATATGTAAAGCTAGAAGATTCATATATTTCAGTTGTAGAAAGCTTACAACATGCAGGATTTGTAAACAAAGTAAAAGTAGAAATTGAAATGGTAGATTCAGAAACAATAGTAGCTGAAAACGTAAAAGAAAAACTATCAAAATATGATGCAATAGTAGTTCCCGGTGGATTTGGAAACCGTGGAATTGAGGGAATGATAGAAACTATAAAATATGCAAGAGAAGAAAAAGTTCCATTTTTAGGAATTTGTCTTGGAATGCAAATGACTGTTATAGAATATGCAAGAAACGTATTAGGTTTAAAAGATGCAAACTCTGCAGAATTTAGCGAAAATACAAAAAATCCAGTAATTCACATAATGGAAACACAAAAAGACATAAAGAAAAAAGGCGGAACAATGCGTCTTGGAAGTTATCCATGTGTAATTAAAGGCGGAAGTTTAGCTGAAGAAGTTTATGGAACAAATAAAATAGATGAAAGACACAGACATAGATTTGAATATAACAATGAATACAAGGAAAGACTAGAAAATGCAGGCCTTATGTGTTCAGGGGTTTCACCAGATGGAAGCTTAGTGGAAATTGTGGAAATAAAAGAACATCCATATTTTATAGCAGGACAATTCCACCCTGAATTAAAGTCAAGACCAAACAGACCAGCACCATTATTTGTTGGATTAATAAAAGCTGCAAAATAGGCACATTGGGACCGGTTCTTTTTGTGCCAAATGACACAAAAAGAACCGGTCCCAATGTGCCAAAAAAGGAGAAAAGAAATGGAACTAACACTAACACAATATTTTTTATTATTCATGATATACTCAGTAGCAGGCTGGATACTAGAAGTAACCTGCAAGCTAATAGAGTACAAAAGATTTATAAACAGAGGCTTTCTAATAGGACCATATTGCCCAATATATGGATGGGGAGCGGTTGCAATTACATTTTTACTATATAGATATTCATATGACCCACTAATACTATTTTTAATGACATTACTAACATGCTCAATCCTAGAATACGCAACAAGTTGGGTTATGGAAAAATTATTTAAAGCAAGATGGTGGGATTACAGTAAAAGAAAGTTCAACATAGATGGTAGAGTATGTTTAGGAACAATGATACCATTTGGAATATTTGGAATGATACTTACATATGTTACAAATCCGTTAATTGTAGGTGGCTTAAATAAAGTAAATCCAACAACATTAAATATTATAGCAATAGTATTATTAGTTATTTATTTAGTTGATAATGTACTTTCATCAATAGTAATCTTTGGATTTAGAAAAACAACAGTACAAGTGGGACGTGAAGGTAGACAAGACAATACAGAACAAATTACAAAGAAAGTAAGAGAAATCCTAAGTTCAAGATCTTGGATGTACAAAAGACTTGTGGATGCATACCCTAAGCTTGTAACTATTAAAACTAAAATAAAAGAGATTAAAGAAGAAGTTAAAGAAAATGCAATCGAAGTAAAAAATAGTATAAATGAAAAAGCACAGGATGTGAAAAATACTATAAATGAAAAGAAAGATGAAGTTAGAAATACAATTTCAGAAAAAACTGAAGCAATGAGAAATACATTAGTAGATGCAGGAAAAGCAGTTACAGATGATTGGAGTAATAGAAAACGCAAGGCTAGAATTTCTTTAAAATTAGGAAAAAAGAAAATAACTAGAAAATTTACTGGAAAGAAAAATAAATAAGTGGAAAAATGCCCCAAAAAGACCCGGTCCTAATGGGGCAGTAATATTGCGAAAAGGAGTAAGAAAATGCTAAATCAATTTTCAAGAACAGAATTATTAATAGGAAAAGAAGGAGTAGAAAGCTTACAAAATGCAAAAGTTGCAATATTTGGATTAGGTGGAGTTGGTTCTTTTGTAATGGAAGGATTAGTTAGAGCAGGAGTTGGAAGCTTTGTATTAATAGATGATGACAAAATATGTTTAACAAACCTAAACAGGCAAATTATAGCTACCAGAAAAACTATTGGAAAATATAAAGTAGAAGTTGCAAAAGAAAGAATTTTAGAAATAAATCCTAAAGCGAATGTAGAAATATTTCAAGAATTTTATATGCCGGGTTCTGAATCAAATATTTTAACTAAGGATTTAACTTATGTTGTGGACTGCATTGATACTGTTACGGCAAAAATAGAGTTGGTTCAAAATTGTAAAAACCTAGGTATTCCAATAATTTCAGCTATGGGAACTGGAAATAAATTGGATCCTTCAAGATTTGAAATTACAGATATTTATAAAACTAGTATTTGTCCTCTTGCTAAGGTTATGAGAAAGGAACTTAGAAAGAGAAATATTGATAGTTTGAAAGTTATTTATTCTAAGGAAGAACCTATTAAGCCTGATGATAATAGTGAGAGCAGTTGTAAGACTAATTGTATTTGTCCTCCAGGAACTGCTAGAAAATGTACTATTAGAAATCAAGTTCCGGGAAGCATTTCTTTTGTGCCTTCTGTTGCAGGACTTATGATTGCAGGGGAGATTGTTAGAGAGATCGTAGGATTTTAGCAAAAGTCGTGGTAAAAACTTGCAAACAAAGTACAAAAGTCGTGATAAAAACTTGTATAAAATAAAAACCAAAAGCAATTACTTAAAAAAATTGAGTAATTGCTTTTTTTATTTACATAGCTATAAGCTATGGACACTAATGTATTTATAGTATATGTTATTAAATAAAAAATATACAAAAAACGATAGCTTTTCGAAAGCTATCGGACTAAAATGATTGCGTTCTTTTAAAGAACGGACACTAATGTTTTACTATTTTTATTATAAACTAAACAATGAGAAAAAGTCAATAGAAATAAGAAATTATTTTGATAAAGGCCTTAATTTATATAGATTTTCAAGTTGAATATTTATTTTATCCCAATCATTTTGAGAAATTGTAACTAATTTTCCCTTTAATCTATAAGGATTTAAAAAACGTAATTTGCTAACAACTCTAATTTGTTCTATTAAGACAGTAGAATTTAAATTTTCCAAATCAATGTGAAATTGAAATTTATCTTGCAGTCTTTTAGATGTTAAAGGTAAAATAGTACATATCGGAGATTGCTTAAACGAACGCAAAATTAATGTGGGCCTTATTTTGTTTTGTTCACTACCAATATTAATTCCAAGATTACACCAATAAATAAAATTATTGTATATAGGAAAATTTGGAAAAGTTGTGTTGAAGTTTATTTTAGCTTTTTCATATGTCCATTCTGCAAATTCAATAGGATTATTAAATTTAGGATTATTTAGTTGGTGTTCAGTTTTATTTAGATAGTTATGAATTTCTATATTAATAAATATCACCTCACTTTCTAAATAAGTATATCATATGACGACATATTTGTAAACAAAAGTTTGCTAAAAGATTAAATAAAAAAGCAATTACTTAAGAGTTTGGAGTAATTGCTTTTTGTTATCTTTAAATGTGAAACTTTTGTGAATTAGCACACAATCCTTGACATTGCCAAAAAAAATATAATATAATAAACGATGCACAAAAAGTATTTCGTATTTGGGACATTTTTTTTGAAATGGGGACGGTTCCTTTTTCAAAAAGGAACCGTCCCCATTTCAAAAAAGGAGGAAAAAATGATAAAATTATTAAAAAACCTAGGCAAAAAAGAATGGTTACTAGCGCTAGTATGTCTAATACTAATAATAGGTCAAGTATGGCTAGAGCTAAAAATGCCAGACTACATGTCAGAAATAACAGTACTTGTACAAACAGAAGGAAGCGAAATGTCTGAAATTGTAAAAAATGGTGGATATATGTTAGCGTGTGCCTTTGGAAGCTTAGTATCTGCGATAATTGTGGGATATATAGCATCTGGAATATCTGCAACATTTTCTATGAAAGTAAGAAAAAAACTATTTAACAAAGTTGGAAACCTAGCAATGAATGAGGTTAAAGGATTTTCAACAAGTAGTTTAATAACAAGAACAACAAATGATATAACACAAATTCAGATGGTAATTGCAATGGGATTACAATTAAGTATAAAAGCACCAATAACAGCAATTTGGGCTGTAACAAAAATTTTAAACAAAAGTTGGCAGTGGAGCTCTTTAACAGCGGTTGGAGTTGTAATTTTACTATCTGTAATTGCAGTATTGATGTCAATTGTAATGCCAAGATTTAAAATTGTTCAAAAATTAATAGATAAGATAAATGAGGTTACAAGAGAAAACCTTACAGGAATAAGAGTGGTAAGAGCATTTAATGCTGAAAATTATCAAGAAAATAAATTTGAAGAAGTAAATACTAAACTTACAAATCAACAATTATTCAACCAAAAAGCTTTTTCAGTATTATCTCCAACAATGTATTTGGTAATGTATTTCTTAACACTTGGAATTTACTTTATAGGAGCATATTTAATAAGAGATGCAGGAATGGCAGACAAAATAGGAATCTTTGGAAATATGGTTGTATTTAGTTCATATGCAATGCAAGTTATAATGTCATTCTTAATGCTTGCAATGATATTTATGATGGTACCAAGGGCTCAGGTTTCTGCAAACCGTATAAATGAAGTCCTAGATACAGAAATTACTGTAAAAGATGGAACTATTGATAAAAACAAAAATAATGAAGTAGGAACAGTTGAATTCAAAAATGTTGGATTTAAATATCCAGATGGAGAAGATTATGTTTTAAAAGATGTATCATTTAAAGCAAATAAAGGTGAAACAATAGCATTTATTGGTTCAACAGGTTCTGGAAAATCAACATTAATTAACCTAATTCCAAGATTTTATGATGCAACAGAAGGCGAGGTTTTGGTTGATGGAGTAAATGTAAAAGATTATACCCAGCATTTTCTACATGACAAAATAGGATATGTATCACAAAAAGCAGTAATATTTAATGATACAGTAAGTGGAAACGTATCTTATGGAGATAATGGAAAAGGTGAAATTTCGAGAGAAAAAGTAAAAGAAGCAATCGAAGTAGCACAAGGAAAAGATTTTGTTGAAAAAATGGAAAATAGCTATGATACACAAATGGCACAAAGTGGAACAAACGTATCTGGCGGTCAAAAACAAAGACTTTCAATTGCAAGAGCTATTGCAAGGGACCCAGAAATTTATATATTTGATGATAGTTTTTCAGCATTAGATTATAAAACAGACAGTATATTAAGAAAAGAATTAAAGAAATATACTAAAGATGCTACAACTCTAATTGTTGCCCAAAGAATTGGAACAATTATGAACGCTGATAAAATCCTTGTATTAGATGAAGGAAAAGTAGTTGGAATGGGTACACATAAAGAATTATTAAAAACTTGTGATGTCTATAAACAAATAGCACTATCACAATTGTCAAAGGAGGAATTAGATAATGCCTAGAGGAGGACCAATGGGTAGAGGCGGAGACCCTACCGACAAAGCAAAAGACTTTAAAGGAGCAATGAAAAGGCTTTTTTCAGAATTAAAGCCTTTCAAAATATTAATATTTATAGCAATAGTTCTAGCAATTCTAGGTTCTATAATGTCTATAATTGCTCCAAATAAATTGTCAGATTTAACAGATAAAATATCTGAAGGATTAGTTGTAAACAAAGATAATATGCAGATTTTAGCAGAAAAAGTTCAGCAGAATTTTATGACTCAAAATATGCAAGAAATCGAAATTGATGGAACAAAAATAAGAATAGAAGACCAAACTAAATTTATGGAAATAATGAGCAGCATGGACGAAAATAGCAGTGCAACTGATTTATATTCAAAATTAGACGAAATGCCAGAGAGCATAAAAACAGTAGTTGAACCTAAAATGGATATGGACGGAGTTAAGAAAATTGCAATTACATTAGCAAGTCTATATATTACAAGTGCATTATTTACATTTATTCAATCAATTGCAATGACAGATGTAGCAAACAAATTCGCAAAAAGCTTGCGTTCAAGAATATCACATAAAATAAACAAATTACCACTTAGATATTATGACAAACACTTAATAGGTGATATTTTATCAAGAGTTACAAACGATATAGATACAATTGCACAAAGTATGAACCAATCATTAGCAACATTAGTAAGCGCAACAGTTCTATTTTTAGGAACAATTGTAATGATGTTTTACACAAACTGGATAATGGCATTAACTGCTATTGGTGCAAGTTTAATAGGATTTATATTTATGTTTGGAATCCTTGGAAAATCACAAAAATACTTCGTTGCAAGACAGGTTGAACTTGGAAAATTAAATGGGCATATCGAAGAAGTATATTCAGGATTAAATGTTGTAAAAGCATATAATGGCGGAAAACTTGCAAATGAAAAATTTGATGTTTTAAACAAAAACGTATATGAAGCAAACAGAAAAAGTCAATTTTTATCAGGATTAATGCAACCTCTTATGAACTTTATAGGAAACCTTGGATATGTTGCAGTATGTATAGTAGGAGCAATTTTAACAATGAAAAATATGATTTCATTTGGTGTTATAGTTGCATTTATTACATATGTAAGACTATTTACATCTCCACTTTCACAAATAGCACAGGCAATGACATCACTTCAATCAACAGGAGCTGCAAGTGAGAGAGTATTTGAATTCTTAGACGAAGAAGAAATGCAAGATGAAAGTAAATTTACTAAGAAATTAGATAAAGCAACAGTTAAAGGTGATATTGAGTTTGAAAATGTAGTATTCCAATATGATAACAACCCAAAACCTACAATTCAAAACTTTAGTGCCAAAGCAAAAGCTGGTCAAAAGATAGCAATCGTAGGACCTACAGGAGCTGGAAAAACTACTTTGGTAAATCTACTTATGAAATTCTACGACATAAATTCAGGAGATATAAAAATTGATGGAGTATCTACAAAAGAAGTAACCAGAGAAAATATCCATGATTTATTTACGATGGTTTTACAGGACACATGGCTATTTGATGGAACAATAAAAGAAAATATAGTTTACAACACTGAAAATGTAACAGAGGAACAAGTAAAAGAAGTTTGTAAAATTGTTGGTTTAGACCACTTTATAAAAACATTACCAAAAGGTTTAGATACAGAACTTTCTGATAATGACGAAATATCTGCTGGCCAAAAGCAACTTTTAACTATTGCAAGAGGAATGCTAAATAAAACACCATTTTTGATATTAGATGAGGCTACATCTAATGTTGATACAAGAACAGAAGAACTTGTTCAAAAGGCGATGGATAAGCTAACAGAAGGCAAAACTTCATTTATAATTGCTCACAGATTGTCTACTATTAAAAATGCTGATTTGATTTTGGTTGTTAATAATGGTAATATTATTGAACAAGGAAATCATGAGGAATTGATGGAGAAACATGGATTTTATGCTGATTTGTATAATAGTCAGTTTGAGTTATAAATCAAAGAAAAAATAGCAATATCACTTGCTATTTTTTCTTTTTTACATTAAAATAAAACAGAAGACAGGAGGAACCAAAAATGAATCTAAAAATGCCATATGGAATAAGTAATTATGAAGAATTAATACAAGACAATTATTATTATGTAGATAAGACAAAATACATAGAAAAATTAGAAAATTTACCAGAAAAAAGAATAATGTTTCTGCGCCCAAGAAAATTTGGAAAAACACTATTTACAAGTGTGTTGGAATACTATTATGATAAAAATAAAGCAGATGAATTTGAAAATTTATACAAAAATACATATATAGGAAAAAATCCAACAAAACTAAGAAATAGTTATTCAATATTAAGATTTAACTTTTCAGGAATAAATACAGAGAATGAAGAAACAACGATGAAAGGATTTAAAAATAAAACGATAAGATCAATAAAATTATTTATAGAGAAATATGGATTAGATTTTTATATAAATAATGATAATGCAGCCGAAGATATACTAGATGATGTTTTCAAAGCATTTGCTATACAAAAACCAAACGAAAAAATATATGTAATAATAGACGAATATGACCATTTTGCAAATGAGTTATTGGGATTTCATCCAGAACATTTTAAAAACTTAGTATCAAAAAATGGAAGAGTAAGAAAATGGTATGAGGTTTTAAAAGAAGGAACCGAAACAGTAATTGATAGAATATTTATAACTGGAGTTGCGCCAATAACATTAGATAGTTTGACAAGCGGGTTTAACATAGGAACTGATATTTCGCAAGATATAAGATTTAATGATATGATGGGATTCACAGGAAGTGAATTGGTAGAAATTTTAAAGAATCAAAAGATACCGTTAGAAGAGCAAGAAAAAATAATGCCAATTATGAAAGAAAATTATGATGGATATAAATTTAATATAGAGGCAGAAAATCAAATATACAATTCTACAATGTGCTTATATTTCTTATCAAGTTATATGTGGTCAAAAAGAATACCAACTGAACTAGTTGATATGAACATAGCAAGTGATTATAGTAAAATAGGTAAAATGCTAGACTTATGCAAAGGAGAAAAAAGACTAGAAATATTGCAAAAAACGGTGCAAGGAGAGCCTATAATAAGCGAAATTGTAAAAAAGTTTAACCCAGCTATTGAGTTTACAGAAACAGATATGGTATCAATGTTATATTATTTGGGATATTTAACAATATCAGGAGATTTAGTAGGAATACCAGAGCTTACAATACCAAATAAAGTAATGAAAGAAATATATGCAAGTTACTTTATGCAATTAATGGACCAAGAGGCAGAATTTAGAATAGATAATAGTACAAATCAAGAAATCCTAGTACAATTAGCAATGGAAGGAAGAATTGATAAAATAGTAGAAGTGCTAAAAATATATTTAAATAATTTATCAAATCGTGACATGATAAAGTTTGATGAGAAATATGTTAAATTAATATTTTACTGTATAGCAATGAACATAAATGCTTATTCTACAAAATCAGAAATGGAAGTAAATAGAAATTATCCGGATATTTTGCTTGTACCAAGAGATAGAGCAAAAGGATATAAGGCTATAATGGTTGAGTTTAAATATATAAAAAAAGGAGAAACGGCAAAATTAGAAGACAAGCAAAAAGAGGCAAGAGAGCAAATTGAAAGATACTCTGAATTTGATGACATAAAAGATATAAAGGGACTCAGAAAATATACAATTGTTGTTGTAGGCAATGAAATTTATGTTCAGGAAATATTATAGTAAAAAATAAGCAGAAAGTGAGGAAAAGAAAATGAACATTTTGGCAGTAGGAGATATTGTAGGTACTATTGGAGTGAAAGAACTTCAAAAAAGACTTCAAAAAATAAAAAATGAATATAATGTAGATTTTGCAATAGTAAATGGAGAAAATGCAGCAGAAGGAATGGGAATCACATTGAAAAATTTTAAAGATATATTATCAGCAGGAGCAGACTGTGTAACAATGGGAAATCATACATGGGGAAAAAAAGAAATTTTTAGTTTTATAGATGAACCTAAGTTAATAAGACCGGCTAATTATCCAAAATCAGTTTGTGGAAAAGGTTATAATATATACAAATGTAAAGATAAAAAAATAGCAGTTATTAATGCACTTGGAAGAGCAGAAATAAGCATAATGCTTGACAATCCTTTTGAGGTTGTTAGGGAAATTATTCAAAAAATAAAATCAGAAGTGGACATTATAATGTTTGATTTTCATGCAGAGGCAACAGCAGAGAAAAAAGCAATGGCATATTATTTGGATGGTGAAATAACAGCAATTTTTGGGACACATACACATACTCAAACAGCAGATGAACAGATTTTGGAAAAAGGAACAGCATTTATTACAGATATTGGAATGACAGGTCCAAAAAATGGAGTAATTGGAATGGACAAAGATGCGGCACTTAAAAGATTTACAACATCACTTCCAGAAAGATATAAAATAGCAACAGGAGAGGCTATGTTTAATAGTGTATTATTTGAAATAGATGATAATACAAATAAAGTTATAAAAATTGTAAAAATTAATCATTAAAACAAAATGTATATTATATATGATTTAAAATACTAATTTACATAAAAAATAAGCTATGAAAAATTTAAAAAAACTATTGAATAATCAACACAATATGTGTTATAATAGGCGAAGTTGTAATTTTTAGAAGGAGGAATTTTAAAGAAATGAAAGCTTTAAGAAAAACAAAAATAGTTGGAACAATAGGACCAGCAAGTGAAAACAAATTAGAAGAATTATT
>CAKPNI010000032.1 GCA_934168355.1 uncultured Clostridia bacterium | reverse complement strand
AAAAACAAGGAATTAAAGAAGGCGATATTGTTAAAATTTCAAATTACGAGCTTGAATGGTATGAATAGAAGGAGCAAGACAAAATGTTACCAATGGAAATAGAAAGAAAATTCACAATAAATTATTTGCCAGATAATATAAAAAGTATAACAAAAATAACACAAAAACATATTTTTAAAGATATGGTGTGTTCAATTAGAGTTAGAAGAAGCATAAATATGTATACAGGAGAAAAAGTATTTACACATACAATAAAGGCAAGAACAGAGAATTTAGAAAAATATTCAATTTGTGAATTAGAGAAAAATATAACAGAAGAAGAGTATATAAAATCAAGACCTTTTAGAGGAAGTAGGACAATTCAAAAATATAGATGTGTCGTTCCAATTCAAGATGGTTTAAAAGTTGAAATTGATGTATTTGAGGGATGGCTTAAAGGCTTGATTATTGCAGAAGTTGAGTTTAAAAGTTCTAAACAAGCAGAAGAATTTAAAATGCCAAATTGGTTTAGAGGACCTTTAGAAAATAAGGCTTTTTCAAATAGGGCATTGTCTACTAAAGGCAGACATGAAGTTATGTGTATGATTGGTAGAGAGCAACTTGGTATTAATAAGAGAATTTTAAATTATTTGCAAAAAAGAGTTTTAAAAAATAAAATATAGTTATAAAGAGGACATATAATACCAAGTGTTTATGTGTCTTTTTTTATGCATATAAAATTTAATTATCTGCATATATTTTTGAGGTTTTATATGCAGATAAAATTAATTTACTGCATATAAAATAAAAGCTATATGTAGCAAATTGTTTGTCTACATATAGTTTTAAATTATTCTTTATTCAATTTAGCTACCGCAACATAATACCTAATATCAAAATAACTAACCTCTTCCGGCAAGGCCTCCTTAATAGGTTTAAGTTTCTCTGTACCAATCTCGTGAATTACTTTCAAGATCTCATCTCTATACTCTGTATGAACATATTTCTCCAAATTCAAATCCATACCTTTTTCTAAACAATCAATCAAATGTCCCTCAATAGTAATGCGAGTAAGGCCTCTTTCGTTTACAATATCTTCAATAGACATACCATTTGAAAACATTTCATAACTAACAAGTTTAGTATCCTGTTTGGGAGTTTTAACTTTTTTAGTTGTAGCCAAATCCGGAACGTCAATATTATTTTTAGAAACATAATCAGAAATTGCTTCAATAAAAACATTTCCATATTTAACAAGTTTATTTAAACCAACTCCCTCAATTTTAAGCATGCTTTCCGCATCAGTTGGATAAAATGTGGACATCTGTTTCAAACTTACATCAGAAAATACAATAAATGGGGCAATAAAATTTTCATTTGCAATTTTCTTTCTTAAATCAGACAAAATCGCAAATAAGTTTTCGTCAAATTTTGTTTGGGTTGTATTAGTTTGATCTTTACTAGATGCAGACTTACTTTCAGCTTTATTCAATTTAAGCTTAGTATAAACCTTAGCACCATTAAATAAAACATCATTAGATAAAGGAGTGAGCATTAAAACAGGATATTTGTCCCCAATGCTTTTAATATACCCTTCGGTTATTAAATAAGAAATCAAATCTTTTAAACTATCTTTTGGATAATCTTTCATAATTCCATAAGTAGACAAACTATCAAAACCTAAACTTAAAATTCTAGAGCCTTTAGAACCTCTTAAAACATCAACAACCATACTGCTTCCAAATCTCTCATTCATTCTTTTAATACAAGAAAGAACTTTTTGCGTATCTGCCGTAATATCAGTAAGCTCACTATCATCTAAACAATTACTGCAATTTTCACAATTATCAAAATCAGTTGTTTCGCCGAAATATTCCAAAATATATTTTCTTAAACATTTATCGGTATTACAATAATCTACCATATCATTTAATTTTTCATATTCCTGATAATGTGAAGTTCCAGATGGAATTGATTCAATCAAAACTTTATTTGTAACAATGTCACTTCTGCTAAATAACAAAATGCAATCAGCTTTTTCGCCATCACGTCCACCACGACCTGCTTCTTGGTAATAACTTTCTAAGTCTTTTGGCATATTGTAATGGATAACATATCTAATATTAGATTTATCAATTCCCATTCCAAAAGCATTTGTTGCAACCATTATATTTGTTCTATCAAAAGTAAAATCTTCCTGCGATAATCTTCTTTGCTTTTCAGTCATACCACCGTGATATCTTGAAACCAGAAGGCCTAAATCAGATAATTTATCAAAAACATTATCAACATTTTTTCTTGTTAAACAGTAAATAATACCAGCTTCATTTTTATGACTTTCTAAATAATTTTCAATAAACTCAAATTTATCACTTGGGTTTTCAACAGAAAATTTAAGATTTTTTCTATCAAAACCAGTAGTTAAACAGTATGGATTTTCTAAATGAAGTAAATTTACAATATCATTTTTTACAAGCTCTGTTGCAGTTGCAGTAAAAGCTGAAACAATAGGGCGTTTTTTTAGATTTAAAATCGTATTTGCAATTTCACAGTAACTTGGCCTAAAATCATGTCCCCATTGAGAAACACAGTGAGCTTCATCTATTGTAACCATTGAAATATTTATTTTATTTAACAAATTTAAAAATGTATCTGAATTTAATCTTTCTGGGGCGACATATATAATTTTGTAAACATCGTGAACTATATTTTCGATTGTTTGTTCATAATTATTATATGAAAGTGTGCTATTTATAAATGTTGCAGGAATTCCGATTTCATTTAATGAATCAACTTGGTCTTTCATCAAAGAAATTAGTGGGGAAATTACAATAGTAACACCTTCTAAAATCATTGCAGGAACTTGATAACAAACAGATTTTCCAGCACCTGTTGGCATTATTCCTAGTACGTCTTCGTGATTTAAAATATGACCTATTATTTCTTCTTGTCCGGGTCTAAAGTTTTCGTATCCAAAGTATTTTTTTAGTATATTTTGTGCTTCGTTCAATATTTCAACCTCTTTTCGTTTATTTATAGAGGAATTATAGCATCTTTGGAGTGAAAAAACAATCGAAATTTGTCGAATAGTAAAAAATTTTTATTTTGAGGAAGGTAACTTTTTACATAAAAATGAAAAAGCATATAAAAATCAGAAGCTTTTTCAAAATTTCGAAAAAAACTTGGTATTGAAATAGAAATGTAATGTGTGATATAATCCTTATATAAAAATATATTTCGAAAGGAATTAAAAAAATGGTAAATGAAATAAAACATCCACTAATCGAACACAAACTAACAATACTAAGAGACAAAAGAACAGGAACAAAAGAGTTCAGAGAACTTGCAAGCGAAATTGCAACAATTTTATGCTATGAAGCAATGAAAGACGCAAAACTAGAAGAAGTAGAAATAGAAACACCGTTGCAAAAAATAAAAACTGGAAAAATAGATGAAAACAAATATGCATTTGTACCAATACTAAGAGCAGGAATGGGAATGACATCAGGAATAGAAAACTTAATACCAAATGCAAAAATAGGAGTTGTAGGACTATATAGAAATGAGAAAACATTAAAACCAGTAAAATATTATTACAAAGTCCCAAAAGACATAGCAAATAGAACTGTAATACTACTAGACCCAATGCTTGCAACAGGAGGTTCTGCAATAGATGCAATATCTATGTTAAAAGAAGATGGGGTTAAAAACATAAAATTTTTATGCATAATTGCTGCACCAGAAGGAATAAAAAAATTAGAAGAAACATATCCTGATGTAGAAGTATATTGTGCTAAAATAGATGAAAAGTTAAATGAAAATGGATACATTTTACCGGGTCTTGGAGATGCTGGCGATAGAATATTTGGTACAAAATAAATTTTTTCGAAATGGGGACGGTTCCTTTTTGAAAAAAGAACCGTCCCCATTTCAAAAAGAATGGAGATAATTATGAAAGTATTACTAATAAATGGAGGCCCTCACAAAGATGGCTGCACAAACTTAGCCTTAGAAGAGGTGGCAAAAACACTAAACAAAGAAAACATAGAAACAGAAATAATATGGTTAGAAAATAAACCAATAGGAGGATGTATAGCATGTAACCATTGCTTGCAAACAAACAACAGATGTTTTATGAATGATAAAGTAAATGAATTTTTAGATAAAGCCGAAAATGCAGATGGCTTTGTATTTGGAAGTCCTGTACATTTTGCAGCAGCATCAGGAGCAATTACATCTTTTTTAGATAGGGCTTTTTATGGAAGAGGAAAAATGTTTTCGGGAAAACCATGTGCATCAGTTGTAAGTTGTAGAAGAGGCGGTGCAACAGCTGCTTTGGACCAATTAAATAAATATGCATTAATGAGCAATATGTTTATTGTTGGAAGTTCATATTGGAATCAAATTCATGGAACAAACAAAGAAGAAGCGGCTCAGGATTTAGAAGGATTGCAGACTATGAGAAATCTTGGAATGAATATGGCATATATGCTTAAGTGTATAAAAGCTGGAAAAGATGTTGGAATTAAAAAGCCTAAATATGAAAGTGGAAATAAGACTAATTTTATAAGATAAAAGTAACATTCCAAAAATAAACTTCATAATATATAAAAAAATTATGAGGTGAAAAAATGGCAAAAATAATAGTTTTTAATAATGACACAAACAGAATGGAAACTTACACAAGGTCTGAAACTGCTGCAATGCCATACAACACAAATAGAACATTAACAGTGAAAGAATTTAGAGGTTCGAGTAAATCAAATATTTTATGGACTACAAAAAGAACAATGCAAAGCTGGAATAGTCAAAGATACATATGGGGAGGTCCAATACCAGTAGGTTTTGCATTTAAAAGACCATATGAGGGAGGCCACGGAACACAAAGTCAACATTATGCAGGAGTGGCATTTGATGTAGGGCAGACCTTGTCACAGACTAGGAGAAGAGCATTATGGAATAGTGCAAATTCATCAGGTGTTTGGAGCTATGTAGAACCAATTAGTTTCACTCCAACTTGGGTGCATTGGGATAAAAGGTTTGGAACTCCAGCATGTAGCAGTGGAGGATTTCCTTTAATAAAAAGAGGAAGTATAAGTAATTATGTTCTTATTGCACAAGATGATTTAAATACTTTAGGATTTTCAACTGGTGGTTTAGATGGAATATTTGGTGCTAAAACTCAGGAAGCTGTAAGAAGTTATCAGAGAAAAGTTGGTTTATCTGTTGATGGGATTGTTGGTTGCAATACTTGGAGAGCACTTCAAGAAGCGGTTATTGGAACAGGAGCTACAAGCACAACTATAAATTAAAATAAAAGCAAAACTTGAAAAAATCATGTTTTGCTTTTTTGTTTGAAATAAACATAATAGGTTGACAAAACTGGAAACGTATAATATAATGGCTATCAAATGATAGTCTACTGTATATTCACAACATGAGTTTTCTGAATTGAAAGTTGATGAAAAGACAATATATGCTACAGATGTTAATAAATATAGAAATGGAGGAAAATTCAATGAGAGAAACAGCAAGAGGATTATTAGTAATGAAAAATGGATTAGTATTGATACATAGAATTAAGCAAAAAAATGGAATTAGACAAGAATACTATGTTGTTCCCGGTGGAGGAATAGAAGATGGAGAAAGTTGTGAAGATACAGTCAAAAGAGAGATTAAAGAAGAATTAGGAATAAATGTTAAACCAGTGAGACAGCTTTATAAACAAAAGATTAATAATGAAATACATCATTATTTTTTGTGTGAATATTTATCAGGAAAAATTGGAACTGGAAAAGGTCCAGAATTTAATAGTGAAGAATATTCTACAAGAGGTCAGTATATCCCTGAAATAATCCCATTAAAGGAATTATACAAAATCAATCTACAAGAACCATTAAAAACAGTATTGCAGGTTGATTTGGTAAAATATGGTAATATAGAAGAAGTTGAGTATAGAGATATAACGGTAGAAAATTCAGAGATGAATAAAGGAAGATGAACCATAAGTGATTATAATTAATAAATATAAAGAAGAATTTTTGAGAGTATCATTTGCTTGATACTCTTTTATACTTAATAAAAAACTTTAAATATTGAGAAATTTAGAAAAATATGTTATATTATACAAAAATAAAGGAGAGTAGGTAACATTAAATATGGAAAAAGACCAAGTAAAGAAAATACTAAATTACTATTTAGAATATGAAATATATAATATAGCAAATTCATCACAAATAAAACCATCAAAAGAAAATAGCTATATCATGAAAAACAAAATAGACATAAATTTGGCGTCCGAAGAATTAGAAAGAATAAAAAATGAGAAAATAAAGGAAATATCAGATAAGTTTATCGGAAAAAGGTCTCCAAATAAAGCAACACTAATAAATTTGATAATTGAAGAATTAAACAATTTAAATGGTGAACAATCAAATCAGACTCAAATTACATATAGAATAAAATCAATGTTATCAGAAAAAATAAAAAAGGTACCACAAGATGTAATAGAAAATTTTGCAAATCAACTATGTGAAATAAAATCATCAAAGGAATTCTGGATATATGCCCATAATATAAGCTATATTGTAAAAAATAACAAAGATGCAAAAAAGCAACCAATATTTATATTAAAATGTGAACTAGATAATGATAACATAAAAGTATTAGATGTTAATGTAAATACAATAACAATAAATACAATTATAAAAATATTGTTAGATAAAGAAATGTCAGATGTAACAATAGAATATGAAGAAAAAATATATAAATATAGTCAAGAAATAAAAAGTTCGATAGACAGTGGAAATATAGAACACATTGTAGATTTAATGTATGCAAAATTAACAGAATATGTAGATGAATGTTTGACAAAAGAAAAAATAAAACAAATATCAATAAATAACTCGAATTACCAAATGAATGATGAATACATAATTTCATTAGATGAAATAACGGAAGACTCTATAAAAAACATAAAAGAAGATATTGAATTACTAAAAAAACTTATAGAATATGACGATTATATACCAAACCTTTTAAATAAATATTTTAATGGAAGTAAGCAAAAAGAAAACATAAACGATATAAAATACAATAAAATGCATAGAGGAAATTATAAGAGCAAATATGGTGTTGGAGAAAGACAATATAAAATTGTAAATGCTATTAATAATAATGACTTGGTTGCAGTAGAAGGACCTCCAGGAACAGGAAAAACCTCTCTTTTAAAAGAAATAATAGCAAATAAAATAGTAGAAAGAGCAAATTTAATTTTAGAAAACTGGGATGAAAAATTTAAACTAGAAACCTACAACCAAAAATATGAATATTATAAAATGAATTGGTATAATAACAATAAAGATACAATAAAATCAATTGTAGTATCAAGCAAAAATGGAGAAGCTATAGAAAATGTTGGTAATGAAATAAATAAGGAAATTAGCTATTTTAAAACAATTGCAGAGAATTACATAAGAACCAAAAGGAAAAATAATAAAATCTTAAAAGAATTAGCAGGTTATAAAGGAATAGTTTGCTTGCCACTTGGAAAGTTCGATAATATTCAAGATTTTAAAGATTTTTTATATAAAGAATTTATTCCAAGATTAGAAAATATTGATGAAAAAGAAAGTATTAATGCTGTTGAAGCAACTAAAATAAAGTATGAAAGAAAAATAAAAGAAGTAAAACAATATGAGCAACTTTTAACAAAAATTAAAAAAATAATAAATAAAAAACAGTATTTTTATTCTATAGAACCTACAAGTAAAGAAAATATAGAAAAAATAGAAAAAGAATTTTTAGCAGAAAAAGAAAATACTAAAAATAAAGAAAATGAATTAAACGAAAAAATACATAATTTGTTAAATCAGATAAGCGAGACAAAAATGAGCTTAGAAGAAAATAATGAGAAAATGGAACAAATAAAATCAAATATAGAAAAATACAATGTACAAAAGGCTCAAATAATAAATACAATTAGGAAAATAGAAAATGAAAAAGAAGAATGTAACAAAATAAAAAGAAATATAGTAACAATATTAATTAATTTCAAAAAATATAGAATATATAAAAAAAGAGATTTTGAAAGTGAAATAATAACAAAAAAAGTAGAAGAGGATACAGAGGACAAACAACTAGAAAAATATGTAGACAAAAAAACAGAAATAGAGGAAAAAATAGATACAGTAAATAAGACATATCAAGAACTGATAAAAAAATCAACAAAATTACAACAAGAAAAAGAGAAAGTAAATACTAAAAATAGTGAACTTGAACTAATAGAAAAATTTAATCAAACAAATAAAAAGACATATTGGGAATACAAAAGCTTGCTAGAAATGTATTGTAAAAGTCAAATAAATATATTAAACCAAGAATTGTTTCAACTAGCATTGGAATTAAACCAAGCATATATAGTAAAAAATAAAGAAAAAATAATTCAAAATTTAAAACTATTTTTACCAGATGAAGAAAAAGGAATACATATATGTCAAAATTTTTATGAATCAACAGAAATATATGATAATGAAAAACAAACTGGAATAAGAAACTTATGGAATACACTATTTTTATGCTTTCCAGTTGTAACAACAACATTGGATTCTTTTTGCAAGAGATGTTTTCATCTAATACCTGAATATATAGACCTAGAGCTTATAGATGAAGCGGGACAAATACCGCCTCACAATATAGTATCAGCACTTTATAGAGGGAAAAAGGCTGTAATAGTAGGAGATATAAAACAAATAGAGCCAATATACAGCAATGTAAATAGAGATTTTCCACAAAATAGGAAAGAACTAGGAAGTAAATTTGCCGACATAGAAATAGAACAAAATAGTATACAAACAATTGCAAATAAAAATACTGATATTTTAAATGAAAATGAAACCATCATATTAAATGAACACTATAGATGTGAGAAAAATATTGTGGATTTTTCGAATAAAAATGTATATGAAAATAAGTTAAATATGAATGTTGAAGATGATTTTACAAAGCCGTTTTTCAATAATATGATAGCACTTGATGTTAGAGGAAAAAGACCGAAAGACAAAAATGGTAAGGAAAAAAATGAAAACAAAGTTGAAATGGAAGCGTGTATTAAAGCTATAAAATATATAAGAAAATATGACACTGGAAAAGAAGAAGCTACAATTGCAATTGTTACACCATTTGCACATCAAAAAGAATTGCTAGAAAATAGATTAAAAATTGAAGGTTTGTCAGATGTGAAAGTAGGAACAGTACATGCTTTCCAAGGACAGGAAAAAGATTATATTATATTTTCTCCAACACTTGCATCATTAGAACCAAAATATGCAGTAAGATTTATAGGAAACAAATATAATATGTTAAATGTTGCAGTAACAAGAGCTAAAAAACAATTTATATATATTGGAAATTTGGATGTGGCTGAAAAAACAGATAATTATATATCAAAATTAATAACATATATAAGAGAAAATGGAAAAGTTTATAGTTTATATGACACAGAAAACTCATCACTATCAGAAAATTTTGATGAAGAAATATTACAGATTCTTCAGCCAGAACTAGAAGTACATAATGATAATATAGGAATGTACATAATGAGCAAATTTCAAAGTGGTGTTATTTTAGATGCTAAAGAACATTATGATTTATTTATGTATCTACTTAAAAATACTCAAAAAGAAATATTTATAATGTCACCATGGATTAGAGAAAATGTAGTAAATGATGAATTTATAAATGAATTAAAAAGGCTAAAGGAAAATGGAGCAACAATAAAAATAATGTATGGCTATAAAAAAGGAAAAAAAGCAGATACACCTGAGAATATAATAAATGAAATAATAAATACTAAATCACTTGGATTTGCAGGCAAAGAAGAAACTAAAAGGGTTATAGATAAATTATATAATTTACTTGGAAAAGAAAATTTTATATATGCTCCTCCAACTCATGCAAAAGCAGTGATAGTTGATGGTATATATATGTTTATGGGGTCTCACAACTGGTTATCAAATGCAGGGAAAATGTCTGAAAATTCAAGAGCGATTGAGGGAACTATTATAACAACAAGCAAAGATGCAATTAGTTATGCTAAAGAAGGATTGTTTCATGTTTTAGATAATTAATATAAAAAGCTGTTACTTTTAAAATAACAGCTTTTTTCCACTTTTTAATTCAAAACTTTTTTTACTTAAATATTCTAAAATTCCACTATCACTTTCAAATTTAAAAAACAACTTATAACTAACAAGTTTCTGAGTTTTGGCTTTGAATTTTTTATTAATTTCATTTATACCATACTTTCCATCCCCAATAATAGGCAAATTAATATGAGCCAAATGAGCACGAATTTGATGAGTTCTACCTGTTTCGATTTCTACATCTAAAAGAGAAGAATTATTATCAAAAGTTTCTATTAAAGAATAAGAAGTGATAATTTTTTGATACCCCTTTTTTGGAACATCAGAAATATAAACCAAAGATTTAGAACTATCTTTAAAAAGATAAGAAATTAATCTTTCATTTTTCTTTTGAGGAATACCATACACAAGAGCAAGATAGTGTTTTTCTATTTCATGATGTTTAAATTTTTCTAACAAAATATCTAAAGCCTGCTTATTTTTGGCAAATAAAATTAAACCAGAAGTATTCCTATCTAATCTATGACAAGGCATAGGCTTAAATTCCCAAGATGAGTACAATTTGTGGACAACTTCTGTTAAACTTTGAACTCCTGTAACTTCTATATTTGATGGCTTATTAATTAATAAAATATTATTATCTTCATATACAATATCCAAACTTAAATTACTTTCTAATAAATTATCTGGAATATAAACTAGAATTTCGTCTCCTTCAAAAACTGTGACATTTTCAGAAACTCTTTTGCCATTTATTTTGATATCTTTTTTTCGTAAAGTTTTATAAAACAAATTATTAGAAAGATTCGAAATATTATTTTTTAAAAACTTATCTAATTTTCTATTATCATATTTTTTATTCACAACTAATTTTTTCATAAACACAATTATAAACCATATAACGTCAAATATCAATACAAGTATAATAAATTCCTTTCTGTAAATAATAATAAAAGAGATTATTATTAGAAAAGGAGGTCAAAAGTGATTAATAAGGTAGAAATAAGCGGAGTAAATACTTCCAAATTACCTGTATTAACCGCAAGCGAAAAAGAAAAATTAATAAAAGAAATAAAAAATGGAAATGAGGAAGCGAGAAAAAACTTTATAAATGGAAATCTAAGACTAGTTTTATCGGTTATACAACGATTTAGAGGAAGAGGAGAATCTGCTGATGATTTATTTCAAGTAGGATGTGTAGGATTAATAAAAGCAATAGATAATTTCGACATAACACAAGGGGTGCAGTTTTCAACATATGCTGTGCCGATGATTATTGGAGAGGTAAAAAGATACCTAAGAGACAACAATAGTATAAGAGTAAGTAGGTCCACAAGAGATTTAGCCTATAAAGTCATTCAATATAAAGAAAAATACAATAAAGAACACTCAAGAGAGCCAACAATTGAAGAAATAGCTAAACAATTAGACGTAAAAAAAGAAGATATTGCATTTAGTTTAGATGCAATTCAAGACCCTGTATCACTTCAAGAACCTGTCTATAATGATGGAACGGAAAATCTATATATAATGGACCAAGTAAGTGACAAGAAAAATACAGATGAAATGTGGACTGAAAATTTAGCAATTTTACAAGCTATGAAAAAATTAAATGAAAAAGAAAGAGATATTATAATAAGAAGATTTTTTGATGGTAGAACTCAAATGGAGGTTGCAGATGAAATAGGAATATCACAAGCACAGGTATCAAGGTTAGAAAAAAGTGCCATAAATCATATAAAAAGATTATATAATTAATGTAACATTTTTTATCCTTCGGAATATAATATTTTGAAGGAGTACATATATGCAAAATAATGGAATGGATTTTAGAAGAAAAGAAGTTATAAACATAACAGACGGAAAAAGACTTCGGATATGTGCAAGATGTATGTGCCGATTTAGAAACAGGAAAGATAACTTCTATAATAGTACCGGGCGGAACCAACAAAATATTAAACTTTTTTTCATCAAATAATGATATAATAATAGAATGGGAAAAAATAAAATGCATAGGTGAAGATTTGATTTTAGTTGAAATATAAATAGTTACAGAGCTGGAAGAAAATTACAGCTAAAAAAAAGCAAAAAAAGTTTGAAAAAAGTGTTGACAAATGTCGAATAAGATGGTAATATATGAACGTACCACGCAGGAGGACATAAAAAGTTAAAATA
>CAKPNI010000031.1 GCA_934168355.1 uncultured Clostridia bacterium | reverse complement strand
AAAACAGATAGTATATTAAGAAAAGAATTAAAAAAATATACTAAAGATGCTACAACCTTAATAGTTGCTCAAAGAATAGGAACAATTTTAAATAGCGACAAAATTCTTGTATTGGATGAAGGAAAAGTAGTTGGAATGGGTACACATAAAGAATTATTAAAAACATGTGATGTCTATAAACAAATAGCACTATCACAATTGTCAAAGGAGGAATTAGATAATGCCTAGAGGAGGACCAATGGGTAGAGGCGGAGACCCTACCGACAAAGCAAAAGACTTTAAAGGAGCAATGAAAAGGCTTTTTTCAGAATTAAAGCCTTTCAAAATATTAATATTTATAGCAATAGTTCTAGCAATTCTAGGTTCTATAATGTCTATAATTGCTCCAAATAAATTGTCAGATTTAACTGATGAAATATCAAAAGGGTTAATGGGAACAATGGATATGGTAGCAGTAAAAAAATTAGCTATAACATTAGCTAGTTTATATATTGCAAGTGCATTATTTACATTTATCCAATCAATTGCAATGACAGATGTTGCAAACAAATTTGCAAAAAGCTTGCGTTCAAGAATATCACATAAAATAAACAAATTACCACTTAGATATTATGACAAACACCTAATAGGTGACATTTTATCAAGAGTTACAAACGATATAGACACAATTGCACAAAGTATGAACCAGTCACTCGCAACATTAGTAAGCGCAACAGTTCTATTTTTAGGAACAATTGTAATGATGTTTTACACAAACTGGATAATGGCATTAACTGCTATTGGTGCAAGTTTAATAGGATTTATATTTATGTTTGGAATCCTTGGAAAATCACAAAAATACTTCGTTGCAAGACAGGTTGAACTTGGAAAATTAAATGGGCATATCGAAGAAGTATATTCAGGATTAAATGTTGTAAAAGCATATAATGGCGGAAAACTTGCAAATGAAAAATTTGATGTTTTAAACAAAAACGTATATGAAGCAAACAGAAAAAGTCAATTTTTATCAGGATTAATGCAACCTCTTATGAACTTTATAGGAAACCTTGGATATGTTGCAGTATGTATAGTAGGAGCAATTTTAACAATGAAAAATATGATTTCATTTGGTGTTATAGTTGCATTTATTACATATGTAAGACTATTTACATCTCCACTTTCACAAATAGCACAGGCAATGACATCACTTCAATCAACAGGAGCTGCAAGTGAGAGAGTATTTGAATTCTTAGACGAAGAAGAAATGCAAGATGAAAGTAAATTTACTAAGAAATTAGATAAAGCAACAGTTAAGGGAGACATAGAATTTGAAAATGTAGTGTTCCAATATGACAACAACCCAAAACCTACAATTCAAAACTTTAGTGCTAAAGCAAAAGCTGGTCAAAAGATAGCAATTGTAGGACCTACAGGAGCTGGAAAAACAACTTTAGTAAATCTACTTATGAAATTCTATGATATAAATTCTGGTGATATAAAAATCGACGGAGTATCTACAAAAGAATTAACAAGAGAAAATATACACGATTTATTTACTATGGTTTTACAAGATACTTGGCTATTTGACGGAACAATCAAGGAAAACATAGTTTACAATACTGAAAATGTAACAGATGAACAAGTAAAAGAAGTTTGTAAAGTTGTAGGTTTAGACCACTTTATAAAAACATTGCCAAAAGGCTTAGATACAGAACTTTCTGATAATGATGAAGTATCTGCTGGTCAAAAACAGCTTCTAACTATTGCAAGAGGTATGCTAAATAAAACACCATTTTTGATATTAGATGAGGCTACATCAAATGTTGATACAAGAACAGAGGAACTTGTTCAAAAGGCTATGGATAAGTTAACAGAAGGCAAAACTTCATTTATTATTGCTCATAGATTGTCTACTATTAAAAATGCTGATTTGATTTTGGTTGTTGATAATGGAAATATTATTGAACAAGGAAATCATGAAGAATTGATGGAAAAACATGGATTTTATGCTGATTTGTATAATAGTCAGTTTGAGTTATAATTTTTTTGAAATGGGGACGGTTCTTTTTTAAAATGGGGACGGTTCCTTTTTCAAAAAAGAACCGTCCCCGTTTTAAAAAATGTCGAAATCTGTCGAACGATTTTTCTTGACATTTGGGGCTTTCCAAGCTATAATAATTTTTGAAATCGCGAAAAATGAATAAAAAGGAGGGAATATATCTAATAAACTATGCAACCTACCTAAAGTAGGAGGAAAATGAAAGGAATAAAAAAATTAATATCAATCAATTTTATTATAATATTTATTTTATCAATGATAAATTTAAATCAAATAAGTTTTGCAAGTAATCAAAACATACAAAATCAAGGAGTGATAAATGTCACCAATATAGAAAATGGAGCAACTGTAACTTTATATCAAATTGCTACAATGGAATTCGATGATGATGCCAATCAACCACGAGAAGGATACAATTGGACACCAAATGTGTATAGTTGGTTAAAAGATAATTTACCTGAATATTCAAATGTAAAAGAATTTTATAAAAATGTAGAAAATAATTCTGAGAAAGCAAATGAATTTTATGATAAAATAACATCAGCAATAAAACAAGGTAAACTGTCTTTACCAATATATATGCAAGAAAAGGCAGAAGGAGAAGCAAAATATCCTATAACAGAAGAAAATTTAACTGGTAATGTGGAATTTTCAAATGTGGAAATGGGAACATATATAGCAATAATAGAAAATGGTTATATGATATATAATCCATCAGTTGTAAATGTAATACCAAAAGTACAAGAAGAAACAAATAATTGGGTGCTGGAAGAGCAAAATGTGGTAATAAAAGCAAGTAAACCAACAATTACCAAATCTGTAACAAATTTAAACCAATTTAGTGATAATTATAGTACTTCAGATTCTGTTTTTTATATGATACAAGCAGATGTACCAAAATACTTAGAAAATAGCATTTCTAAGGAATATATGATACAAGATGAAATGGACAAATCTTTAAAAATAAATGGACAAAAAATGTTATTATTTGGTTACAGGCAAAAAGATGCAGATGTTGCAGAAGCAATTTCAAATTATACCTTAGACGTACAAGAAACATCAGACAAGAGAATATATAAAATCAATTTTGATTATAATGACATATCAAATTATGAAGCAATAAGAATTATTTATTATGCACAATTAGCGAAAGATAGCAACTTAGTTATTGGAAAAGATGGAAATAATAACTATGCTTATTTATATTATTCAAACAATCCGTATTTAGCATCAAATGAACAAGTTCAATTATCAAAAATAACGGTATATACTTATGATATGAATGTAAAAGTTGTAGACAAAGATGATGGGAATATAGGACTTGCAGGAAGTGAATTTAATATAGAAGCAGAAGATGGAAGCAAATTATATTTTGTAAAAGGAAATGACGGGGAATACTATGTATCTAAACAAGAAGAAGAAAACTCTGTAACAACATTGGTTGTAAATGAAAACGGAGAATTAAAAATAAAAGGTTTAGATGAAGGAACATATAATGTTAAACAAACAAAAGCTTCAAACGGATATTTTATATCGGCTAAATCATATAAAATAAATATAAAAGACAGCAATTTGGATGGAGTTTTAGAAGAAGAAAATAGTATAACATTTTTTAATTCGAAGGCCTTTGCACTTCCAGTAACAGGTGGAAATGGCATAGTTATACTTATCGGATTAGGAACAATATTAATAGGAATAGGTATAGCACTTATAGTTTCAATAAATAAAAAAAGAAAAATACTAAAAAATAATTAATAAAATTAGGTAGGTTGTATAGTTTATTAGATATAGCAAAAATGGGAAAGTTCAAAATTTTTTGTTCGATAATTATAATTTTATTCGGAATAATTCTTATTGGATATCCAAAAATAAGTGAAAAAATTGTTGAAAAAAATCAAATAGAAAGTGTAAAAAAATATGATGAAGATATTCTAAATAGTGAAGAAAATATAAAAAATGAAGAATACAAAAAAGCGGAAAAATATAATCAAATGATAAATGGAGAATTACTAAATAATGAAGAGTTAGATTATAACAATATATTGAATATATCAAAAAACGGAATAATGTCATATATAAATATACCAAAAATATCTATAAATTTACCAATATACCATGGAACCGAAAATGAACAAATGAAAAGAGGAGTGCGGGCATATTGAAAAATCATCTTTGCCAATTGGCGGAAAAACTACACATTGTGTTTTAACAGGTCATACAGGGCTCATAAAAGCGGAAATTTTTACGAGGCTAAATGAAATGCAATTTGGAGATGAGGTTTATCTTAATACATTAGATGAAAAATTAAAATATGAAGTTTACAATATAAAAATAGTGTTACCAAATGAAGTAGATGACTTAAAAATATGTGAAGGACAAGATTTACTAACACTAGTTACCTGTACACCATATGGCGTAAATACACATAGATTGCTTGTACAATGTAAGAGAAAGGAAAATGAAGAGCAACAACTAAATCAAGAAAAAACATATGAAACTAATACAAAACATACTAATTTAAAATATTATTTTAGAGGATTTTTATTTGGAATAATAATATTTTTATTATGCCTAATCTGTTGCATTTTGCTAAATATCATAGTAAAATATATCAAGAAAGTGAGGAAAAGAAAATGAATATTTTAGCAGTAGGAGATATTGTAGGCTCTGTTGGTGTAAAAGAACTTCAAAAAAGATTAGGAAAAATAAAAAATAATTATAAAGTAGATTTTACAATAGTAAATGGAGAAAATGCGGCAGAGGGAATGGGACTTACTGAAAAAAACTTTAAAGATATCATAATGGCAGGAGCAGATTGCATAACAATGGGAAATCATACATGGGGAAAAAAAGAAATTTTTAAATTTATAGATGAACCAGAATTAATAAGACCGGCAAATTACCCTAAATCAGTTTGTGGAAAAGGATATAATATTTATAATTGTAAGGGCAAAAAAATAGCAGTTATTAATGCACTTGGAAGAGCAGAGATAAATATAATGCTTGATAATCCTTTTGAAGTAGTTAAGGAAATTGTTGAAATTGTAAAAAAAGAAGCGGATATAATAATGTTTGATTTTCATGCAGAAGCAACTGCAGAAAAAAAAGCTATGGCATATTACCTAGATGGAGAAATAACTGCAATTTTTGGAACACATACACATACACAAACAGCAGATGAACAAATTTTAGAAAAAGGAACTGCATTTATTACAGATATTGGAATGACAGGACCAAAAAACAGTGTAATAGGTATGGATAAAGATGCAGCACTAAAAAGATTTATAACATCACTTCCAGAAAGATACAAAATTGCAACAGGAGAAGCAATATTTAATAGTGTATTATTTGAAATTGATGATAAAACAAATAAGGTTGCAAAGATGAATAGAATAAATTACTAGAATACGTAATTAATTTACATAAATAACGTAATGTGAAAAATTTGAAAAAACTATTGAATAATTAGCACAATATGTGTTATAATAGGCGAAGTTGTAATTTTTAGAAGGAGGAATTTTAAGGAAATGAAAGCTTTAAGAAAAACAAAAATAGTTGGAACAATAGGACCAGCAAGTGAAAACAAATTAGAAGAATTATTCGATGCAGGACTAAATGTATGCAGAATAAACTATTCACATGGAAGTTGGGATGAACAATCAGAAAAATCTGAAAGAATAATGAAAATAAGAGATGAAAAAGAACTACCAATCCCAATGTTACTAGACATGAAAGGTCCAGAAATAAGAACAGGAATGTTATACACAGGAAAAAATACAAAAATCCAATTAAAAGATGGACAAAAATTCACATTAGTAAATGAAGATATAGAAGGAAATGAGGAAAAAGTTTCTGTATCATACAAAGAATTATATAAAGATGTAAAACCAGGAACAAAAATCTTAATAGATGACGGAGCAATAGAATTAAAAGTTGACGAAGTTGTTGGAAAAGATATAGTAACAACAGTAGTTCATGGAAATGGTTTAGGAAGTAGAAAAACTATGAACTTACCTGGAACAATAATCAGATTACCAGGTCTTGCTGAAAAAGATATAGCAGACTTAAAAACAGCTTGTGAACATGACTATGACTTTGTTGCAATCTCATTTGCAAGAAACTTAGATGATATAAGACAAGTAAGAAAAGTATTAGATGAAAACGGTGGAAAAGATATCCAAATCGTAACAAAAATAGAAAACGTAGAAGGATTAGCAAACTTAGATGACATATTAAACGAAGCTGACGGACAAATGATAGCTCGTGGAGATATGGCAACAGAAACAGACTTTACAGAACCACCAGTAGTTCAAAAAAGAATAATAAAAACATCTAACAAAATATACAAACCAGCTATAACAGCTACACAAATGTTAGAATCAATGACACATCAACCATTACCAACAAGAGCAGAAGCATCAGACGTAGCAAATGCAATATTTGATAGAACAAGTGCTATAATGCTTTCTGGAGAATGTGCTCAAGGAGATTATCCAGTAGAATGTGTTGAAACAATGGTAAAAATAGCAAACAGAGTAGAACCAGAAATCAATTACTGGAAGAGATTTGATGAAAACAAAGACATCGAATTATTAAACTACGAAGAAAAAGTTGCATATTCAGCATGTGTTTCTGCAAAAGTTATGAATGCAGATGCAATAGTTTGCTACACAAATACAGGAAAAACAGCTAAAAGATTAGCAGGATTAGGAGCAGGATGCCCAATCTTAGCAGTTACAGACAACAAGAGAACATTCCGTCAATTAGCTTTAGTATGGAACGTAACTCCAGTTTTAGTTGAAAAAGGTGAAAACATCGAAAAAACTCTAGAAGCTGGAATTGAAAAATTAAAAAACAAAGAAATTTTAGAAAACGGAGATACAGTTGTTATCACTGGTGGTAGCCAAATGTTACCAGATGCTAGTGAAAGCAAAACAATTGGTGGAGTTTTAAAAATATAGTATGAATAATTAAGTATGCTCGCTTTTTGAGCATACTTATATTTTGTATGTAATTATAAAGGCAAAAATTTCTTAATTTTTCACAAAACTGTTGTAAAATTCTTAAAAAATTGATATACTAGGTATATCAAATTTTTTAAGGAGGAAAAAGATATGGAAGAAAACAAAATCGTAGAAGAAAAAGACATAGAGGAAGTAGAAAACGGAACAGAAGGAATAAAAATATCAAGTGATGTAATAGCAGTAATAGCAGGAGTTGCAGTATCAGAAGTACCGGGAGTATTCGGAATGGCAGGAGGATTTGCAGGAGGGATAACAGAAGTTCTAAAAGGAAAGAAAAACCTAGCAAAAGGAATAAAAGTTGATACAACTGACAATAAAGCTAAAATAGATGTAAACATAATAGTAGAATATGGTGCAAGAATACCAGATGTAGCATTTGAAATTCAAAATAGAGTAAAAACAGCAGTAGAAAACATGACAGGACTAAAAGTAGAAGAAGTAAATGTACATGTACAAGGTGTAAACACAGAGAGTTTAACAGAAGAAAGCAAAGAAGAAAATGAAACAGAAGAAACAAACTCAAATTCAGAAGAATAAAATTTGAGGAGTAAAGAAAGGAAGAAAAAATATGAAAAAAATAGATAAAGTAATATTAGCATTATTTTCTGTTTTAATGTTTTTACAATCAATATTAGTAATATGTATGATTGCAGGATTAATAAAAATAGATACAGTATCATCATTTGCAATAATGGCATTAGAAGGAGAACAAACATCAAAAATCATATTAGGAGTAGAAATAGTATGTTTGTTATGTAGCATAAAATGTATATTTTTTGACACATCAGACAAGGACAAAAAAGCAAATGGAGTATTAATGCAAAATGACAATGGAAAATTACTTATTTCAAAGCCAACAATAGAAAACATAGTAAAATCAGTAGTAAAAGACTTTGAAAGTGTTGATGATGTAACTGTAGATATAGATTTAGACACAGTAAACAACCTAATTGTAAATGTAAATTTAGTTGTAAGTAAAGACGTCATAATAAAAGAAATCACATTAAATATGCAAAATAAAATAAAAGAAGCAATCAAAAAGACATCAGACTTAGAAGTAAAAGAAGTAAATGTAAAAATAAAAAACATATCAGATGAAACAGAAAAAGAAAAATAAATTGAAACTTAGAAAGGATTTTCTTATGGGAAGTTTAAAAGAATTTTGGGATAACTACAAAGGAGCAATAATCGGAATAATAGTTGCAATACTAATATTAATAACAAAACTTTACAATTTAATAGTTGCAATCATATTAATATTTATGGGAGCATTTGTTGGAAACTATGTACAACAAAACAAGCAATATGTAAAAGACAAAATAAAACAATTTATAGACAGAATGTAAAAGAGGTAAGAAATGAAAAGGTCAGAAATAAGAGAATTAGCATTTAAACTAATATATAGTTTAGAAATTCAAAAAAAAGAAAATTTAGATGAGCAAATAGAATTATATATTGAAAGTAATGGAATAGAAAACAAAGAGGCAATAGAATATATAAAAGATTGCATACATGGAATAAATGAACATGCAGAGGAAATAAATAAAACAGTAGAAAGTTCTTTAACATCAGATTGGAAAATAGATAGAATTTCTAAAGTAAATTTAAGTTTATTAAAACTTGCAGTATATGAAATAAAATACAAAAATATCCCATATAAAGCTGAAATAAACGAAGTTGTAGAACTTGCAAAAACATATGGGGAAGATATGTCGAGTAAGTTTATAAATGGAGCTTTGGCAAAAATTGTTAAAGAAATGTAAAATATGGGCAAGTCTTAATTTATATTAAGATTTGTCCATATTTTATATGAAAGGGTTGAAGAATATGAATTATGAAGCAATGGCAGTAAGTGTTTCAGATTTGAATTTATATATAAAAGAAAAAATAGCAGGAGATGAAGCTTTAAATGCAGTTGTTGTAAAAGGTGAAATATCTAACTTTAAGGCACATTATACAGGACATTTTTATTTCACTTTAAAAGATGATAAATCATTAATAAAATGTATAATGTTTAAAAGCTATGCAGAAAGAATAAATTTTAGATCAAAAGATGGAATGAAAGTTATTGTATTTGGTGGGGTATCTGTTTTTGAAAGAGATGGAATATACCAAATATATGTAAAAGCAATGATGGAACAAGGTGTAGGAGACTTGTATGCAGCATATGAAAAATTAAAAGGAGATTTAGAAAAAGAAGGATTATTTGATGAATCTCACAAAAAGAAAATTCCATTAAATCCTAAAATAATAGGAGTTTTATCATCTAGTACAGGTGCAGTAATAAGAGATATTATAAATGTATCAACAAGGAGAAATCCAAATTGCTATATAAGACTACTTCCAGTGCCTGTACAAGGACCGGGAGCTGCAAAAGAGATTGTAAAAGGAATAGAAACAATGAATGAAAAAGGTTTAGCAGATGTAATAATTTTAGCAAGAGGAGGAGGCTCACTTGAGGACTTATGGCCATTTAATGAAGAAATTGTTGCAAGGGCAATCTATAATTCGGAAATTCCAATAATTTCAGCAGTTGGGCATGAAACAGATTTCACTATAGCAGATTTTGTAGCAGACCTAAGAGCACCAACACCATCAGCTGCAGCAGAGCTTGCAAATCCTGATATTTATGAGTTAAAAAACAAAATAAATACATTGAACGAAAGAGCAAGATTAAGTTTAAAGAAAAAATTGGAATTAATGAAAATGAAATACCAAAGCTTGATGAATTCAAAAGTATTTACAGACCCTATTCAGAATATGCAAAATAATTATTTAAGAATAGACGGATTTATAAAGAGATTAGAAAATAGTATTGTATTAAAGCAAAAAGGAGTACAAAAAGATTTTAAATCTATGGTTTTAAAACTAGATGCATTAAGTCCTTTGAAAACTATGGTTAGAGGATTTTCTATAATTGAAAAAGATGGGAAAATCATAAAATCAAGTAAAGATTTAGAAAAAGATGATGAAGTTAGTATAAAACTAATTGATGGAAATAAACAAGCCAAAATAATGTAAAGATGGTACAAAAAGAACCGGTCCAAATGGGTCTAGATGAGTCACTGGCACAAAAAGAACCGGTCCCAATGCGCCAAAATGTGAGGGAAAGGAAAAGATTTATATGGAAAAAAATGATAATTTTGAAACAAAAATGATAGATTTGGAAAAAATAGTAACAGAACTAGAAAAAGGAAATCTAAGTTTAGAAGATTCATTAAATAAATTTGAAGAGGGAATGAAAATTTCAAAAGACTGTAGCAAACTTTTAGAAGATGCAGAAAAAAGAATAACAATAATTTTAGAAAAAAATGGGGAACTAAAAGAAGAAGATTTTATAGCAGAAGAATAAAATAATAAAAGACGTACCAAAATAGAAGGGAGGAAGCATGTACTTTTAGTATGTGCTAACATGTATGGAAGTATTAATACAATTATTACATAACAAATTTATATGGGTGCCATTTTTCACATGGCTTGCTATACAATGTTTTAAAGTTATATGGGATTTAGTAGCAACAAAAAAGTTTAATTTCAAAAGAATAATGGGAGCCGGAGGAATGCCAAGTTCACATTCTGCAATAGTTATGGCAATAACTGTAATGATAGGCAAAGATGTTGGATTTGAAGGATGGCAGTTTGCCGTAGCACTTGTATTTTCATGTGTAGTTATGTATGATGCAGCAGGTGTAAGAAGAGCAGCAGGAAAGCAAGCAACATTGCTTAACAAAATAATAGAAACACCGGGATTGACGGGAGTTCAAGTACAAGAAAAATTGGTGGAAGTTTTAGGACACACACCACTTCAAGTATTAGTTGGAGCATTAATTGGAATTATAGTAGGGAGTATATTTTAAATGAAAGTAGTAGTAATAGGTGGAGGACCTGCAGGAATGATGGCTGCAATTACCTCTGCAGAAAATGGAAATGAAGTTATATTACTAGAGAAAAATAAAAAACTAGGAAAAAAATTATTAATAACAGGAAAAGGAAGATGTAATATTACATCTTCTTTGCCAATGGAAGATTTTATAAAAAACACACCGGGAAATGGAATGTTTTTATATAGTGCATATAACAAATTTACAAATCAAGATATTATTCGATTCTTAAATGAACAGGGGTTAGAAGTAAAAGAAGAAAGAGGAAATAGAGTTTTTCCTGTAACAGATAAATCCCAAGATGTATTGAATTGTTTTGAGAAAAAATTAAAAAGCCTTAAAAATGTAAAAATAATGTATGAAATGCCTGCTTCTGAAATATTAGTAGATGAAGAAAAAAGAATAATAGGAGTAAAATGTAAAAATGGTGTCATAATAAAAACAGATAAAGTAATACTTGCAACAGGAGGAAAAAGCTATCCATTAACAGGTTCAACAGGAGATGGATATGAAATGGCAAAAAAATTAGGGCATACAATAACAAAAATAAAACCATCACTTGTGCCATTAGAAACCTATGAACAGGATTTACATCAAAGTTTACAAGGCCTAAGTTTAAGAAATGTTAAAATAAAAATAGTTGACACAAACAAAAATAGGCTAATTTATGAAGATTTTGGAGAAATGTTATTTACCCATTTTGGTCTATCAGGTCCTGTAATTTTAAGTGGTTCGGCACATTTGGTAAGATATAAAAATGTAGATGAATTGTTAAAAAATAAAAAAATCAAATTGAAAATAGATTTAAAGCCAGCTTTAACAGAAGAAAAACTTAATGATAGAATTTTAAGAGATTTTGAGGAATTTAAAAATAAAAATTTTAAGAATAGTTTAGATAAATTATTGCCACAAAAATTGATTCCAGTAATAATAGAACGTTCTGGTATAAATCCGGAAAAACAGGTCAATTCGATAACGAAACAGGAGAGAATGCAAATTGTAAAATTATTAAAAGAATTTGATGTTACTTTAAGGAATTTTAGAAGAATTGAAGACGGAATAATTACTGCAGGCGGAATAAGTATAAAAGAGGTAAATCCTAAAACTATGGAATCTAAATTAATTTCGGGATTGTATTTTGCAGGAGAAATTTTGGATGTTGATAGTTATACTGGTGGATTTAATTTACAGATTGCGTATTCAACTGGGTTTGTGGCAGGAGAATTTTGAAATGGGGACGGTTCCTTTTTCAAAAAGGAACCGTCCCCATTTCGAAATTTTGCAAAAAGAACTGTCCCCATTTCAAAAAAGTATTGACAAATCAAAAAAATGGGTATAATATATATACCATAAATTGCGATGAAGATGCAAAGGCAGTCAAGGTTACTATAAGAGAATAAGGGTCGTCGGCTGAAAGCCCTTTTAGAAAACAGACTATAACCGAAACACATTGGAGCAATAGGTAAAAGAGGAAAGATTTTAACGGTAAAACTTTCAAGCTTGGGTGGTACCGCGGATATAAATTATTATTCGTCCCTGCATTATTAGCAGAGGGCGATTTTTTGTTTTTAAACTCTGCTAATCCAAAACAAAAAGTAAAGGAGAAATGCAAAATGAGTGAATTTAAAACACATACCTGTAACGAAATATCATTAGAAGATGTAGGAAAAAAAGTTAGAATAGCAGGATTTGTAGAAACAATAAGAGATTTAGGAGGGTTAGTATTTCTAGATATTAGAGACATGTATGGAATAACACAAGTTGTAACATCTATGGAATCACAAGATGTAGATGTTGTATCACATATTCCGATAGAATCATCTGTAACAGTATATGGAACAGTTAGAAAAAGGTCAGAAGAAACAAGAAATCCTAAACTAAAAACTGGAGAAGTTGAAATTTATATCGAAGAAATCAAAGTTCTAGGAAAAAGAACAGCGAATTTACCATTTGAAGTAAA
>CAKPNI010000030.1 GCA_934168355.1 uncultured Clostridia bacterium | reverse complement strand
CAAGAAAGCCAGAAAATACTATATATTATCAAGTTGCATTAACAACTAGAGGAGAAAATGAAGGAGATAATAAAATATTAGATAGAGAATTAACTCCATTGAGGAAAATAAATGATAATTATCCTAAATATATTTTGACATTAGATGATGATTTAGATGCAGACTTTGATGGAATAAAGAAGATAAATGTGTTGGATTGGTTACTTGATGAAAAAAATAATTAAATATACTTAAGAAAAGCAAAATATGAAAGTAATTGAAAGTTACAGAATTATTTTGCTTTTTTTGATAAAAAAATACAAGTTTCGACAAAATATTTATTTAGTGTGTGATAGTATAAATAAAATGGTTATAGAAAGTAGATGATATTATTATGAAAATAGCAAAAATAAATTCTCTAAAAAATGTTGGAATATTAGATGAAATGACGTATAAGAAGGAATTTGCATTATATAAGACAGAAATAAAAGATGGAAAAACAAATATAAAACATATGAGCAAAGTATTAATAAGAGGAGACAATGGAACAGGTAAAAGTACACTGTCTAATGTATTTAGAAGTATTGAAGAACAAGAAAAATCGAATGAGATAATAGATAAAATAAAAAAATTTGATAATGATGAAAATTTACAAATTGAGATAGAACTAGATAATGGAACTATACTAAAATATGATAACATGCAAAAAAAGTGGATTAATGCTGAAAATGTAAATATAAGGGTTTTTAACGAAGATTATATAAAAGAAAACTTGAATTTAGAAGAATTTAATCAAAATAAAATAGATGGAAAATATGAAACGAAAGAAATAGAAATATCCATAGAGAAAAAAGAATATGAAGAGAGTAAAAAGAAGATTAATAGTATTATAGAAGAAGGAAAAAATATTGCTAAAGAATTAGCAGACAAAATAAAAGATACTAATGATAAAATAAGAAAAGATTTAGATCAATATTGCACAATAGAAACGAGTATAGATAAATACAATGAATTAAATGATGAAAAATTATATAAAGAAAAGAAGGAAGAACTTGAAGGCTGTATAAATGGTTTCAGAAAATTAAAATCATCAGATACATTCAATTCTTTAAAGGTAAATAATTTTGTGAATAGCATAGATAGTGAAAATCTGAAAGAACTATTACAATATACAGAAGATAATAATAAAATTAGCTTTGTAGATCAATTTTTAAAAATGTCTGTAGAAAAAAAGGTTGGATGGATGTAGGGATATCTTATATTGAAGATAATAAATGCCCATTTTGTAAAAATGATATATCTAAAAATGATTTCGTGAATGAATATATAAAATATAGTACTAGTAAGAGCAAAAAAGTTGAAGAAAATTTATTAAAATATAAAAAAGAATTAGAAAATTATAAAAATAATATATTAAGAGATATTAAAATCTCAATATTAAAAAATAAGGAATATAGTGATATAGTTGACATAGGCGAGAATATTTCTGATGAAGAATGGAGTCAATATATAAATGATATAGAAAGTTTAATCAATGCAATAGAAAAAAAATTAAAAGATGTTTCTAAAAAGTCAGATCAAGATATGTTAAATGTGTTTCAAGAAAAATTAAAAACAATACAAATAATTATTGATAAAAGCAATAAAATTGATAGAGAAACAGAAAAAATTAATAAGGTTATGTCTAATGCAAAAAAGGAATTAACTAGTTTAAGACAAAAAATAAAAAATTTATATAAAGAGATTTTAGAATATGCTATGCGAGAAAACTTAATGAAGAGAAATCAATTATTAAAAGAGTTAGTAAAGGAGAAAGAAAACAATAAGGAGAAAAAACAAAGATATGATAAAAAAGTAGAAGATGCAGATATAACTATAAAAGAAATGAATACATGGCTAAGTTTTTTTGGAATGAGTAAATATAAAGTGGATAAAAATTTTAATTTGATTTATAAAGATAATAATATTAGTAATAAAATATTTATATTGAGTACAGGAGAAATTTCAGCATTAGCATTTTCATATTACCTAGCGACATTAGTTACGGGGCTGACAAATGATGAAAAAAACAACTTAATTATAATTATAGATGACCCGGTTAATTCATTAGATTATAATAAAATATATTCATTTGCAACTGCTGTAAAAATAATTCAAAAAAAGATTAATGAAAACAATAATCCTCAACTGATAATTTTTACTCATAATATGTTATTTTTTAATATATTAGTGCAAACAAATTGGATGAAAAATAAAAATGCTAAAGTTTTTGAATTATATAAAGAAAATGAAATATCAAAAATAAAAGAAACAAAAAATTATAAAGATAGTCTGTTTGTAACACAATTATCAGAAATAATAAAATGTGCAAACGATATAGCAAATAATATTACTATTGAAAAATCATATTTATATAACGATATAAGATCAGTAATAGAAAATTTATGTTATTTATTAAATCCAAAATATGTAGACAATGATGATAAATATAGTGTTTTAAAAGAACTTTTTGATATAAGTAGTGAAGATTTTATGAAGCTGGACTATATAGTTAATAATAACAGTCATAATGAGCCAATGTTAAATATAGAAAAGTGGTTTGATTCTGAAATTTTACATGAAGCTTGTATAGTTATTTCAAATATGATTCATGCAAAATTTAGTAAATTATATGATTATTGTATAAACTTTAATAATGAAGAAAATTAATGAAAGTATGCAATTAGATTAATTGCAAATTTACAATAACATCAAATCTTTCAAAATTAAACTTATAATATTTTTAAAACTATTAATATGAAAAAATTATAATAACAGAAATTCATTTTGAATTTTTACGGTTAACCTAAATTTTAAAAAATAAGACAATTATATATTACCAGTTTATTTTATAAATAAAAGGTGATATAATTAGCACATAGTAAATCTAAATATAGGGGGAATTTTATTATGCCAAATGTTTCATCAGGAATTAACATGGATTCTAATTTTTTAAATCTTAAAGCTATGGATATAAAAGAAGTACGTCCAGAAGTAGAAAATCTATTAGTAGATGGAGAAAAAATGATGTGTGCATTTAAAACGGTAAGAGATCAAGTTATTTTTACTAATAATAGAATTTTTGTAGTAAATGTAAAAGGAGTAACTGGTAAAAAAATTGCTTATTTTTCTTATCCATATTCTAAAGTTCAGTATTATGGGATTGAAACAGCAGGATTTCTAGATATAGATAGTGAATTGATACTTACTTTTAGCAATGGGCATATATTACAATTTGATTTCAAATCAAATGTAGATATTAAGATGATAAATTCATTAATATCGAAATATGTTTTATAGATATAATTCAATAATCGGAGGTTGTGTTTACATGGAAGAAAATGTTGTAACAATGATATTAAAAAATGGAACTCCAACAGGAATTATTCAAGCTAATTTAGATGAATGGATTGGAGTAAGTTATAAAATACCTAGAAATAAATTAAAAGAATGCAAAGAATTAAAAGATATTAATAATACAGGTGTATATATATTAATTGGAGTTGACGAAGAAACTGGAAATAACAGAGCTTATATAGGAGAAGCAGAAAATATTTATAAAAGATTATTACAGCATAATAAATCAAAGGAATTTTGGAGTGAATGTTTAGTTTTTGTAAGCCAAGATAATTCATTAAATAAGGCTCATATTAAGTATATAGAAAACGAATTATATGGAAAAGCTATTAATGTTGATAGATTTATAATAGAAAATGAATCTCAACCAACGAAATCTTCATTAGATGGTGCGGATGAAATTAGAGCAAATAAATTTTGTAAAAAAGTCCAATTATTAACATCTTTATATGGATACCATTTATTTGACGAAATTATAAAAAATGACAAAGAAATATTGCAGGAAAAAATTTTATATTTAACAAACAATAAAATTGAATATGCAAGAGGAATCTTAACAGATGAAGGATTTGTCATCCTAAAAGGTTCAAAAATAAAAGAAGGAATATCAGAAGGAATATCTCCAAGTCTATTAAAGTTTGCTGAAAGAGAAAGAAATTCTAAAAATATAGTAAAAGGAGAATTTGTAAAAGATTATTTATGTTCTTCGCCTTCAATGGCGGGAGTAATAGTTTTAGGCAGAAATTGTAATGGATATAGAGAATGGAAAAGTAAAGATGGAAAAACTTTAAAAGACATTATTAATGGATAGATTTTGTTGCAAAAGATATTCCTTAATAATTTAAAAGTCCGGAAAAACCGGACTTTTTATTATACAAGCTTAATTTCTTCCTTCACAAACTCATCAACCATTTCCTGAATCATATTAATATACTTAACTTGTTCAATAAAACTCTCTTTTTCAGAAGGAGCAGGATACTTTTTTTAAGTTCAATCTCAACCAAATTAGCATAACCTTTTAAATGATTTTCAAAATTCAATAAATAATCCATAATTGAACCATCCATAACCAAACAAGAAAATTTAAAAGGATTATACTCTTCCAAATATTTTTTAGCTAAAATTCCATACTTACCTAGTTTCAATTCCATTACCTCCAAGACTCATAATAACTAAATTTAAACAATCACCAAAACCAGCTCTATAATATTTATCATTATAATAACCAGTAAAATCCATAATATTATTATAAAACTTGTCCAATTGTTTTAACATAAATTTCTCACTCTTCTTAGAAACATTTTTTAATACTAAATTAGAAAAATCGTCAAAGTTCAAAGAATGTTTTAAATCTTCTTTAGTCAATTTACAAAGTTCTTCATCTCTAAAAATTATCCACTCATTCATTAAATCTTGTATTTTATCTTTATTAAATCCCATAAAAATTCCTCCTAAAATATAAATAAATTTTCCAAAATATGATAGTAAAAAATTGGGGAGAAATTGGGGATCAAATTTTCAAAATCACCCCAATTTTAACAAAATTACACACTAAATGAAAATCCAGCAAAGCACTAATATCACTAGCATACAATACGATTCAACACATCTAATAAAATACGTTATGTAACCCTCATAACCCGAAGGAAAAAAATACCCAAAAACACCGTCCACAAAAAAAGAAAAAATTCAACAAAAAAAGGGGAATTATGTAAAATACGTCGAATAATATAATTATAGAAAGCAAAAAAACGAAAAAGAAAGAGAGGAAAAAAATGCGTTATAGTGATGAAATACTAAATGAAGTACGAGAAAACAGTGACATAGTAGAAGTAATTTCACAATATGTGCATTTAAAAAGAAGTGGAAGAAACTATTTTGGTTTATGTCCATTTCATAACGAAAAATCGCCATCTTTTTCAGTATCGCCAGACAAGCAAATATTCCACTGTTTTGGATGTGGAGTAGGAGGAAATGTATTTACATTTATAAGCAAGATTGAAGGAATAGGATTTAAAGAAGCAATAGAAAATCTAGCAGATAGAGCTGGAATTGTGCTTCCAAAATCAACCAATAATGAGGATAGTAAAAGAGAAGAATTAAAATCAAAAGTTTATAAAGTAAATAATTTCACGGCAGATTATTATCACAAAAGGCTATATAAGCCAGAGTCAAAAGCAGGACAAGAATATGTAAAGCAAAGAAAATTAACAAACGAAACATTAGAAAGCTACAATCTTGGTTTTTCAGGTAATTATGATGAATTATATAAAGTTCTTAGAAAAGAGGGCTTTAATGATGAAGAAATATTAGAATCAGGTCTAGTCAAAAAAAATGAGCATGGTCAATATGTGGATTTTTATAGAGATAGATTTATGATTCCGATTTTGGATGTAAGAAACAGGGTTATAGCATTTGGAGGAAGAGTCTTAGGAGATGCAAAAAGGTTTAAATATCTAAATTCGCCTGAAAATATTGTTTATAGCAAAGGAAAGCACCTGTTTGGATTAAATGTTGCTAAAAGATATGACCACAAAAAACTTCTAATTGTAGAGGGATATATGGATGCAATATCGCTTCATCAAAGAGGGATAACAAATGTTGTTGCAGCATTAGGAACGGCCTTAACCACAAATCAAGGATGGTTATTAAGAAGAAATGCGGAGCAGGTTATACTAGGGTTTGATGCAGATGGAGCTGGTCAAAATGCAATAATGAGAGCAATGGAAGTCATGCAAAATATGGGATGTGACATGAGAGTGCTTCAAATGACAGGAGCAAAAGACCCAGATGAATTTATCATAAAATATGGTTCTGCAAGATTTCAAAAATTGATGAATGAGGCAATTTCGCTTTTAGAATTTAGGGTAAAAGTTTTAGAACAAAACCTAGATTTAGAAGTTGCAGGTGATAAAATAAAATTTCTAAACGAAATATCAAAATTACTTGCAAAAATTGATAACACAATTGAACGAGAAATATACATAGAAAAGCTATCAAAAGGATATAATATATCAAAAGAAGCAATTTTCGGACAAGTAAATAAATTGCAATATTCAAATAGGGCACAAACGAGTAATTTAGAAAAGTCAAAGCCTGTAGTTATCCACAAAAAAGAAACAAATGTGGATAACAATGTGTCTGATGAAATAATAAAAAGGGAAAATACAATTATATCAATATTAATAAACAATCCGGAAAATTTTCAAATGATTAAGAAACACATGTTGCCAGAGGATTTTAAATATAATTTAAATAACAAAATTGTTAAAGCATTATATGAAGAACTTGAGAAAGAGGATAGTAATATAAGTTTGGTATTAGATAAAATAGAAAATGAAGAAATAAAAAATCATCTAACTGCTATTATGGCAGAAGACTATGGAATATCAGATAGTAATGATACAAAGGCAATAGAAGATATTTTGAAAAAATATGAAAGAGAAAAACTAGAAAAAAGACGTGATGAGTTAATTAGTTTAAGTTCAAAAGAAACAAATACTGAAAAAAGAAAAGAACTAGGAAAAGAACTAAATGATATAATTTTAAAATTAGTAAAAATAAAATAGAAAATTTTTAGAAAGGAAGTTAAAAGTGAAAGAAGAGAAAGATATTACAAAAAAAGAAGCAAAACCAGAAAAAAGAATGACTCCAGAAGAAAAAGCACATGCAAAAGAAAAGGTTGAAAAAATAATAAAAAAGGCAAAAGAAAAAGGAAAAATAACTTATGGAGAATTAGCAGTAGAGCTAGATGATGTAAACCAAGACCAAATAGAAAAAGTATTTGACGTAATGGAAGAAATGGGAGTAGATGTTTTAAAAGATGACTTTGACGACGAGCCAAATGAAGAAGACTTAAAAGAGGTTGAAAATTTAAAACTAGATGAAATAACACAAGATGATACATTTGAGGGAATAAATGTAGATGACCCAGTTAGAATGTATTTGCGTGAAATTGGTAGAATAAAACTTTTAACATATGAACAAGAATTAGACTTAGCAAAAAGAATTTTAGATGGAGATGAAGATGCAAAACAAGAACTTGCAGAGGCAAACCTAAGATTAGTTGTAAGTATAGCTAAAAAATATGTTGGAAGAGGAATGCTATTCTTAGATTTAATCCAAGAAGGAAACATGGGACTAATAAAAGCAGTAGAAAAATTTGATTACACAAAAGGATTCAAATTCAGTACCTATGCAACTTGGTGGATTAGACAATCTATAACAAGAGCAATAGCTGACCAAGCAAGAACAATAAGAATACCAGTTCATATGGTTGAAACAATAAACAAATTAATAAGAACATCAAGACATTTATTACAAAAACTTGGAAGAGAGCCAAGCCCAGAAGAGCTTTCAAAAGAACTTGAAATGCCAATTGACAAGGTAATGGAAATTCAAAAAATAGCACAAGATCCAGTATCTCTTGAAACACCAATAGGTGAAGAAGATGATAGCCATTTAGGAGATTTCATCCAAGACGAAGATTCTCCTGCACCACAGGATGCAGCAGCATATACACTTCTTAAAGAGCAACTTGCAGAAGTAATGCAAACACTTACTCCTAGAGAAGCTAAAGTTTTAAGACTAAGATTTGGTCTAGATGATGGAAAAGCTAGAACTCTAGAAGAAGTTGGAAAAGAATTTGATGTAACAAGAGAAAGAATTCGTCAGATTGAGGCTAAGGCTTTGAGAAAGTTAAGACATCCAAGTAGAAGTAAGAAGCTTAAGGATTATATGACATAATGGGAAGAAGAACTGGGACAATTGGTGCTGGTTCTTTTTCGGATTGGGGACGGTTCCTTTCGCAAAATGTACCATTGGGACCGGTTCTTTTTGGAACTTTTTTGTAAAAAGAACTGTCCCAAATCCGAAATTTTTCTGAAAAGGAATCGCCCCAAATACAAAAAGGAGGAGAACATGGAAAAAACGATAGAAATAATAAAAAACTTAAATGCACAAACAACAATGGACCTAATAATAGCAATAATAATACTAGCAATTCTAGATATATTCAGTCCATTATTTTCATACATAATTCTAAAACTATTCAATTTTGACAAAAGTAAAAAACAAATAAAAAACAATCCATTTTACATGCCGCTAAAAGCATTTTTCAAAGTAACGGGAATATATGTAGCAATACTATTTGTAAGGCCAACATTTGAATTATCAGATGAATTCATGCTTCTAGCAAATAAAATCTACAAAGTAATAGTAACAATCACAATAGCAAATAGTCTAGCAAAAAGCATGACAAAAAAATCAAGGTTTATAAAAGCAATAAAAGATAAAAGCGAAAAGGAAATAAATGATGCATCAACAAAAATGATGGTAAGGATAATAAGAGTTTTAATATACGTAGTTGCAACATTTATTGTATTTTACGAAATAGGATATGACCTAAGTGGCCTAATAACAGGACTAGGACTAGGAACTGTTGTATTAACATTGGCTGCACAAGATACAGTTAAGAGCCTACTTGGAGGATTTATAATATTTGCTGATAAACCATTTAAAGTTGGTGATTACATAAAAGTAAAAGAATACCAAGGAACGGTTGAAGACATGACTTTAAGGAGTACAAGAATAAGACAACTAGATGATTCAATGCTTCAAATTCCAAATTCGGTGATAGCTTCTAGCTCAATAGAAAATCTAAGTAAAATGAGGCGTAGAAGATATGAACTTAATTTAGATATAGTTGAAGACACAAAACCTGAAAAAATTGTACAATTAAAACAAAGAATTTTTGAGGATTTAATGAAAAATGAACACATTATAAAAGATACGATTAATATATATTTTAAAGAAATTGCAGAAAGTAGTTTTAGGATTTTAATCTATTTTTATTTTGATGTAACAGATTATAGCGAATTTCTTGAACTAAAAGACGATGTAAACAGAAATATTATTACAATCCTAAACAAAGAAAAAGTTAGTTTAGCATATGATACCAAAACAATAGAAATAAAAAAATAAATCTACATAAAAAATTCATAAAATCATCACAAATATAATGTATAATAAAAAAAGCTATCAAAATAAGGAGGATGCTTACAAATGGAAAATACTACTATTTTAATTGTAGATGATGAAGCAAGAATGAGAAAGTTAATAAAAGATTTTTTAACTAAAAATGACTACAAAACCCTAGAAGCAGGAGATGGGGAAGAGGCAATTGATGTATTTGAGGAAAACAAAAATAAAATAAGCTTGATATTACTAGATGTAATGATGCCAAAGCTAGATGGATGGTCTGTTTTAAGAAAAATAAGAACAGAATCTGGGGTACCTGTAATCATGCTTACAGCAAGAGGTGAAGAACAAGATGAGCTATTTGGATTTGAACTTGGAGTTGATGAATATATTTCTAAGCCATTTAGTCCAAAAATACTGGTTGCGAGAATTGAAGCAATTTTAAAAAGAATTAACGGAGATAAAGAAAAAGTTAGAGATTATGATGGTATTGTAATTGATGACCAAGGAAGAACTGTAACTGTTGATGGAAAACCTGTTGACTTAAGTTTAAGGGAATATGAGCTTTTAAAATATCTGCTTGATAACGAAAAAATTGCTTTATCAAGAGATAAAATTTTAAATAATGTATGGAATTATGATTATTATGGAGATTCTAGAACTATAGATAGCCATATAAAAAAAATTAGACACAAATTGGGTAAAAAAGGAAAATATATCGAAACGATTAGAGGAGTAGGATATAAATTTGAAATTAAATAAACTTAAACGAAGTTGGGATTAAAGAGAAAAAGTCTCAACTTCAAATTTTAGGAGAAATCATGGAAAAGGAAATAGGAATTTTTAAATCAATAAGAACAAAGCTATTTTTATCATTATGCATAATTGTTATTGCAATAATAATTTCACTTATTTTACTTAACAATTTTGTATTAAGAAAATTTTATGAATACAACAAAGAAAAGCAGTTAGAAAGTGTTTTTCAAACTATAAATGAATATTACAATGATGATACAAATCAAAAAAATTTATCAGATGAATTGGATAAAATTGCTATAAATAACAATTTTGATATTTTAATAAGAAGTGACGAAAATGTTAGTGTTTACAGTTCAAACAAGGATTTTTATTCCGCAATAGGAGAGATGATTATATCAATTTTAAGAGAAGAGAAAAATCAATCTGATGTTTTGGAAAGGAACGAAAAATACACAATAAGCAAATATAGTGATAGTAAGACAAAGATAAATTATATAATGCTTGTTGCGAGTTTGGACAACTCATATCATTTATATATAAGAATGCCGGTTACTTCTATTGATGAGAGTGTAAAAATATCAAATGAATTTCTATCTATAATTGCAATATTTGTTATTATAATTGGTGGAACTGTTTTGTCTGTTGTCTCAAGAAGATTTAGTGAGCCTATTGTAGAACTTAATCAGATTGCTAAAAAGATGGCAAACCTAGATTTTAGCCAAAAATATAAATCTTCTTATGCAAATGACGAGGTTGATATGCTGGGAAATAGTATAAATAAATTATCAACTACACTTGAAGAAACAATCAGACAATTACAAAATAACAATAGCCAACTTGAAAGAGATATAGAAGAAAAGTCTCAAATTGATGAAATGAGAAAAAGCTTTATATCTGATGTTTCGCATGAGCTAAAAACTCCAATTGCATTAATACAGGGCTATAGTGAGGGCTTGATTGAAAATGTAAACAGTGATGAGGAGTCAAGAAAATTTTATGCAGAGGTTATTCAAGATGAAGCAACAAAAATGGATAGATTGGTTAAAAGATTGTTAGAGCTTATGAAACTTGAATATGGTAAAATGGATTTTAATAATAAGGAGTTTAATATTGTCGAACTTGAAAATGAAATTTTACGAAAATCTGTTGTTATGATGGAAAAGGAAAATGTGGTTTTAGAGAAAAATATTGATTTATCTAAAGAAATTATGGTTTATGCTGATGATTTTTACATTGACCAAGTTTTGACTAATTATATTACTAATGCTATTAAGTATTCAATTGAAGTAAATGGTAAGAAGGTTGTTAGAATTGAAAATGAGATTTTAACTGATAGTAATAAAGTTAGAATTAAGGTATTTAATACTTTTGAGGAGTTTTCTAAAGATGATATGATTCGTATTTGGAATAGATTTTATAAAGCAGATGAGTCTCGTAACCGTGACAAAGGGGGAAGTGGTATTGGTCTTTCTTTGGTTAAGGCTATTATGAATAATTATGGCAATGGCTATGGGGTTAGAAATGTTGCCGGTGGTGTTGAGTTTTGGTTTGAGTTGGATTTGGTTAAAGAGTAAAAAGCAACCAAAAACAGGTGCATATTTGTAAAAGCTTTTATTATAGAATACTTGCTAGGAGGTTGCAAATATGAACAAATTAAAAATACCACAAAATCATAGCGGAGTTAGTAAAACTTTGAGATTACCAGAAGATATAGTAGATAATGTACAAAATCTTGCAAATCTTAAGAATTTATCTTTTAATAGGATTGTGATTACTTTGTTGGAGTTTGGACTTAGTAATTTGGATGAAGAGGATTGTGAAGAGTTGGAGAGGATGCAAAAATAGAGTAGCAACTTTAAAATTGCTACTTTATTTTTAGTTGTTGTGATATGCAATCGTTTTCATATAATTTTCTTTTATTTCTCGAAAAGAAACGGTCCCAATGGAAAAAGAAACGGTCCTTTCACGAAATTTTATCCCAAAACAATTTTCTTAGCTCTTTCAACATCCTCATCATTGGCTTCACGAACCCCATCTAACTCATACTTATCACCATATTCAAGCCACTTATACTTGCCCATAGTATGATAAGGTAAAAATTCAACCTTTTGTACAGACTTCAAAGAACCAATAAAATCTCTTAATTTTATCAAATCATTCTCATCATCAGTAAACGTAGGAACCAAAACCTGCCTAATCCACATAGGTTTACCAATATCACTTAAATACCTAATAAAAGCAAGTTCTCTTTCATTAGAAAAACCAACTAAATCTTTACATTTATCAGAATCAATATGTTTAACATCCATCAAAAATAAATCAGTCAAATCAATCAACTCTTTCATTTTATCAGTCAAACCAACCATACCAGAAGTATCAATACAAGTATGAATGCCCTTAGCCTTAAGTTTCTTAAAAAGCTCAATCAAAAACTCAAACTGTAAAAGAGGTTCGCCACCAGAACAAGTAACGCCACCGTTTTTTATATAATTTTTATATCTTAAAATATTATTAAAAATATCATCCAAAGAACGATAGTCTCCTGCATTTATGTCCCAAGTATCTCTATTGTGACAGTATTTACATCTTAAGCTACATCCTTGTAAAAATAAGACATATCTAATACCGGGACCATCAAGAGTACCGAAAGATTCGACTGAATGTACTTTTGCATAATATTTTAAATCATCTTTGTTTTGCATATTTTTATCCTTTCATTTTTTGCATTGGGGACGGTTCTTTTCGCGAAAAGAACCGTCCCCAATCAGAAAAAAATTATATTTTTTCGTGAATAGTTCTGTTAATAACATCCATTTGTTGTTCTCTTGTCAAAGAAGTAAATTTAACTGCATAACCAGAAACACGAATTGTAAGTTGAGGATATTTTTCAGGGTGGTCCATAGCATCTAATAATAAGCTTCTATCAAAAACATTAACATTAATATGATGTCCTGTTTCTGCGAAATATCCATCTAACATATTTACTAAATTTGTAACTTTTTCATCCTCAGTTTTTCC
>CAKPNI010000029.1 GCA_934168355.1 uncultured Clostridia bacterium | reverse complement strand
TTTACTCTTAATGAAACATTTCTTTCTAGTTCTTTAAATAATCTATCTCTAATATGTCTTGATGTTACAAATTGTCCCTCTCTTCCTGCAAATGGTCCATTGTTTACACTAAATGTCATTGTAACTGTTGGTTCATCTATGTTTACAAAGTCTATTTTTTCAACATTTTCAGGGTCACATACAGTTTCTCCTATGCTTATATCTGAAATTCCAGCAAATTCTATTATGTCTCCTGCTGTTACTTCTTCAACTTCAACTTTCTTTAAACCTACATGTGTGTATAATTTTGCAATTTTACCCTGATATACTGTATCATCTGCTTTGCAAACTGATACTGTCATTCCAACTGTAAATTTACCACGTTCTACTCTTCCTACACCTATTCTTCCAACATAGTCATCATAATCTATGTTAGATACTAACATTTGAGCAGTTCCTTCTAAATCACATTTTGGAGCTTCTATTGTATTTACCATTGTTTCGAATAGTGGTGTCATATCACTATCTTCATCTGATAAATTTAGTTTTGATACTCCATTTTTTGCTGATGCATATACAACTGGGAATTCAAGTTGTTCATCTGTTGCATCTAATTCTATAAATAATTCTATAACTTCATCTACAACTTTTTCTGGGTTTGCTCCTGGTCTATCTATTTTATTTATTACAACTATTGGTTTTAAGTTTAATGCTAGAGCCTTCTTTAAAACTTCTCTTGTTTGTGGCATTGCTCCTTCAAAGGCATCAACTAATAAAAGTACTCCATCAACTGTTTTTAGTACTCTTTCAACTTCTCCACCAAAATCTGCGTGTCCTGGTGTGTCTACTATGTTTATTTTTATATCTTTATACATTACTGATGTATTTTTTGAAAGTATTGTTATTCCTCTTTCTTTTTCTAGGTCATTTGAATCCATTACTCTATCTTGGACTTGTTCGTTATCTCTAAATACATGACTTTGTTTTAACAAACTATCTACTAGTGTTGTCTTTCCATGGTCTACGTGTGCTATTATTGCTATATTTCTTATTTTTTCGTTATTCATTTTTTATTTCTCCTTTTTCTCTCTTTTTTAACTTTTATATTATACTACTGTTTGGTGGTTGTTGTCAACATAAAATTTCAAAATGGGGACGGTTCCTTTTTGAAAAAAGAACCGTCCCCATTTCGAAAAAAGAATTACTTCTCTTTCTACTCCGCTAATTCAATTATTTTCTCCATTATCTTACCTGTAACTTCCACCAAAATTTCTTTATCCTTCTTTAGCTCCTTATTACCCTTATATCCTTCCAAATCCAAAGGCTTACCATAAGTAATTGTTGCTTTCCTAAAAGGCTTTTCTCCGCCCTTTATTCCAACTGGTATTACAGTTGCATTAGAGTTTAAAGCAAAATATGCAACACCTGTTTTAGGTTTTAAGCCTTTTTTTATTCCATTTCTAGTTCCTTCTGGGAATATTGCTAAACTTTTTCCTTCTTTTAATGTTTTTAATGATTCTTTCATAGGTCCAAAATCTTTATCATTTCTTTTTACTAAAATTACATCAAAGACCTTTCCCAAGAGCGCTAGAAACTTATTTTTTGTAAGCTCTTCTTTTGCTACAAATCTTACATCTTTTCTTTTGCACGTTACTTCTAACAATGGTGGGTCTAAAAAGCTTTTGTGGTTTGCACAAAATATTATAGACCCTGTTTTAGGAATATTTTCCGTTCCTACAATTTTTGCTCTATATACTATTTTACAATATATAAATATAAAAAAATTACATATTACTCTTAATACTTTATACATCTTATATCCTTTCTATTTTCTGTTTTGATTTATTATTTCTATTACTTTATTTACTACTTCTGCTATTGTCATATTACTTGAATCAATATAAATAGCATCTTCTGCCTGTTTTAATGGTGCAACTGGACTTGTTTTGTCATTGTTGTCTCTAAATTTTATATTTTCTACTATTTCTTCAAATGGTATGTTTATTCCTTTTTCTTCATTTTGCTTTTGTCTTCTTCTTGCTCTTTCTTCTGGAGTTGCATCTAAGTATATTTTTACATTTGCATTAGGAAATACATTTGTTCCAATATCTCTTCCTTCCATTATTACCTCTTTACCTTTAGCTATTTTTCTTGAAAGTTCTGTTATTGCTTCTCTTACTATTACTATATGTGATACTTGTGATACAAATTTATTAACTGCTGCTTCTCTTATTTCTTTTGATACATTTTCGCCATTTAGATATACTAACTTTTGATCATCTTGCTTTTTAAATTCTATGTCTATTGTATTTAATATTTCTTGTATTTTCTCTAAATCTTCCAATCCTATATTTTTTCTAAGCATTGATAATGTAACACATCTGTATAACGCTCCTGTATCTATATATACTAGGTTTTCTTTTTCTCCAACTAGTTTTGTTATTGTTCCTTTTCCACTTCCTGCAGGACCATCAACCGCTACTATAAATTCCATTTCTTCATCCTTTCTTTTTTAAAACGGGGACGGTTCTTTTTTGAAAAAGGAACCGTCCCCATTTCAAAATTTTTTTTCAATATTTTTATACCACACTTCTTATTTTTTTTCAATACATAAAAAAGTATTCCTTCTGCATCTGGATATTTTTTAATCTTTAACCATATAAATTTCAGCTCCTAAATTTTTAAGCTTTCCATCTAAATTTTCATATCCTCTTAATATATATTCAATATTTTCAACATTGGTTGTGCCTTTCGCTACAAGTCCTGCTAATACTAGACTTGCACCACCTCTTAAATCTGTTGCATGAACTTTAGCTCCATACAATTTTTTTACTCCTTTTATAATCGCTGTTTTTCCTTCTACATTTATTTTTGCGCCCATTTTTTGGAGTTCCGTAATATATTTATATCTATTTTCAAATATATTTTCTACAATAATTGATGTTCCATTTGCCACACTTAAAACTGTTCCTATTATGGCTTGCATATCTGTTGGAAAACCAGGATATGGCATTGTCTTTACATCAACTGCTTTTAATCTTTTAGGAGCCTTTAATCTTATTTCATTTTCTTTTAAATTTATTTTGCAACCAGCTTCTGTAAGCTTATTTAAGACGGGAGTAATATGAGCTACATTTACTTTTTTTAAGGTTATTTCTCCACCTGTAATTGCTGCTACACATAGTAATGTTCCTGCTTCTATTCTGTCTGGCATAACATTATAACTTACACTTTTAAGATTTTTTACTCCTTTTATTTTTATAACATTGCTTCCAGCTCCATCAATTTTAGCTCCCATTTTATTTAAAAAATTTTGTAAATCTACAATTTCAGGTTCCATTGCTGCATTTATTATCTTTGTTTCTCCATCGGATAATACGGCAGCAAGCATTATATTTTCGGTTGCTCCTACACTTGGAAAATCTAAATTTATTTCAGATGGGGTTATTTTTTCTGTTTCACATATTATCTTTCCAAAATTTTGGCTTACTGTTGTTCCTAGTTTTTCAAATCCTTTTAAATGTAAATCTATTGGTCTTGAACCTATATCGCAACCGTCCAGGATATGAAAATGTAACTTTTTTGTATCTTCCTAAAATTGCCCCTGCAAAAATTACTGATGAACGCATTTGCCTCATTAAGTGTTCTGGTATTTCAAATTTATTTATATTTCTAGAATCTATTACTATTTTATTTTGATTTTTCTTTACTTTGCATCCTATATTTTTTAAAATTTCTATCATCATTTGCGTATCATGGATATTAGGAACATTATACAATTTAGTTATTCCTCTGTTTAATACACTTGCCGCCATTATTGGAAGTGACGCATTTTTTGAACCAGAGACATAAGTTTCTCCATATAGCTTTTTGCCTCCTTCTATTATGTAATTTGACATTTTTCTCTTTTTCCTTTCATAAAAGTTTATTTTCTGTTATATTTTATGAAAGTTTTAGAGATTTCGTGAAAAGATCTAACTTTTCTTATCTATAACCTCTCCTATTTCCTTTGCAAATTCTTTTAATAGAACAATTTTAATAGTTATATCTTTGCCACTAATGTATTCATCCATTAATCTTTTTAGTTTATTTAAATTTGTAATTTCTTCTAATAATACCTCTTGATTTTCGTTTGCCCTTTTTACTATTTTCTCCTTAATAGCAACTATATCTTCATTACTAGCACATGACACTCTTTGGAACACTTGAAATGGATCGTAATATTTAAGTATAGGAATATTTCCACATTCTTTATCAAATCTTTCATAGAATTGTTCCATTTTCATTGGAATACATTTAAATATCTCATCAGCTTTCTCTTTATATTCTTTTTCAAGAAGTTGTTCATTTAATTCGTAGAATCTTGTTAAAATTTCTTCCATTTCTTGGTCTAAATAAATACTTGTATCATCTCTAATTATAACTTTTCCCAATTCTTCATCAACATTTGGACAATATTTTGAATGTAAAGAAGATAAATTCATTCCATTTAAAAATACTGTTTTTAGTGTTTTTGCATCATTTGTTATTAATCCGCTTTTTGAAAAATATATGAAATATTCAAATAACTTTACAATATCTATTAATTCTATTTCTCCTTTATTTACTTCATCTAGTGTCTCATCAACAACTTTTGTAAATTTGTCATCTTGAACTTTCCAATATTCTTCTACAAGTATTTTTTTGTATGCTGGGATTTTTTTTGATTTCGGACTCGCATTTACTGCTTCCATTTCTGCCTTAAATAATTTCATGTCAAAAATTCTTGTTCTAACATAATATTCTATAAATTTGAAAAACCTATAATCAGCTTTAAAATTGTAATAGTAGTTCCCATCAAATTCTTTAATATAAAATTGTCTATTATCCATCAACACTCTCGAAGATACTAATATCGATTTATATTCTTCATTGTCTTTTATATTTTTGAATTTTTCTTTAGTTATTTTTCCAGCTTTTATTTCGAATGAAACCGCTATAGTAAATATTAGCATTGTTTGCATAACTCTATTATTTGTGTTTGGAAAAAATTTATTTACTTCTTCAAATATTTTGCTAAAATCATTTAATGCATGTTTTAAAATACGTAAATTTCTTGTCCCACTTTTTTTGAATGTTGTTATAATTAAATCTGTATTTTCCCTTAAAAATCGTATTAATTCTCTGTTTGCTTCAAATCTCATAAGAATTCCATTTATAATGTAATCAAATTGAGGTGCATACTCAAATGTTTCTCCTATTAATTTTTCTTTTATTCTTTCGTAGTCTATTGCTTTATCAAATACATGCTCTATTTTTTCCTGTATTTTTTCCACCATTGGTTTGTCTGCTTTATTTAATTCTCCCTGTTTGTCCAATAAATATGTTGCAATAAATGTTTTCATCTCAAGGTTGCTATTTTTTATCTTTGTTGATAGTTCTTTTTCATTACAAATTATTATAGTTTTTATATGATCATGTTCTACGAAATTATTTATATATCCTAATATATCAATAACATCAACATTAGCTCTTTCTAAGTCATCGAAACATAGCACTTTGTCATCAGTTGAGAAAAATTCTTCATAATCTAATTTTCCACTATTAGATCCATTGCCAAAAAAATTTGCCATGTCAATTCCTGTTTTGGCATATTCAGGAATTGTGTTTTGTCCATTTGCATTCATATATTTTCTTAAATTTCTATCCATAAGCTGAGATGTTTCCATAAATATCTTTTTGCTTATTTCTTCTAGGTTTGAAATTCCATATAATGACATGTATATTGTTGTAAATTTCTTTCCATTTAATTTTAATGATTCAATTTTCTTTTTTATCTGATTGTTCCAAAAATATGTTTTTCCAGAACCCCATTCTCCATTTATCATTATTGCATAATCTGTGTAATCTGAACGTACATAGTCTAATATGCTTTCTATTAAATCATCCATTTTTATTTACCTCCTTAATCTTTAGCAAGTGTTAATATATCCACATTTTTTGCTCCAGCTAACTTCAAAATTTTACTACACTCGTTTGTTGTTGCACCTGTTGTAAATATATCATCTATTAGTAATACATTTTTGTTTGCTAACTCTTTTTTATTTTTTATATTATATACGTTTTTTACATTTTCAATTCTCTCTTTCTTGCTTAGTATGCTTTGAGTTTTGTTATGCATATTTTTGTATATAATATTATTCTTAAGTTTAACTTCTTGTCCTTTTGCCATTTCTTTAGCTATTAATAAACTTTGATTATATCCTCTTTCTTTTTTTCTTTTTCGGCTTATCGGAACTGCCATTATTATATCATAATTTTCTAATTGTAAATATATTTTTTTATATTTATTTATAAATTCCGAAAAACTTCTAAATAAATATGGTTTTTCATTGAATTTGTAATCTAAAATTAAATTTCTTATTAGATTGTCATATTTGAATATATAGTAATGATTTTCAAAGTATTTATCCAAATACTTATCTTTTCCCCATATTGCTATTGTTTTTAGTTTGTTTTCACATTTTTTACATAGGTATGTGTCTTTTCCTTTTCCACATATTCCACATACTTTTGGGTATATTAGGTTTAGTAGTTTTTCTTTTATTTTGGGCCTCCTTTTTCCCTTTGTTCTTTTGGGACCGGTTCTTTTATGAACATTTTCCATTGGGACCGTTTCTTTTTACGAAATTTTATGTTACCCCTTAATATTCAAAACTCTCAAAGCTTCTCTTACATCTTTAACCCCAACAATTTCCATCTTGTACTTTTCTTCCAAATATTTCTTATTATTTTCTGGAATTATGCATCTCTTAAATCCCATTTTTTCTGCTTCTTTCAGTCTTTTTTCTATCATATTAATTCTTCTAACTTCACCTGTTAAGCCGACCTCTCCCATTATTACAGTATCTTTTGGGATTGGTACATTTTTAAAACTTGATGCACACACGCAAAGTACTCCAAGGTCTATTGATGGTTCATTGAGCTTCATTCCACTAACTACATTTACATATATATCTTGTCCACCAATATTTAAATTGGCTCTTTTTTCTAGTACTGCAATTAATACTGCAAGCCTATTGTAGTCTAAACCATTTGCGGTTCTTTTTGGTATTCCAAATACACTAAGTGTTGTTAATGCTTGAAGTTCAATAAGCATAGGTCTTGTTCCTTCTATACTTGCAACTATTGCTGAACCCGATGGATTGTCATCTCTTTCTGAAATTAGAATTTGCGATGGGTTTGTAATTTCTACTAATCCCTCTCCTTTCATCTCAAACATTCCGATTTCATTTGTTGAACCAAATCTGTTTTTTACTCCTCTTAGAATTCTATATGAAAAATATCTTTCTCCTTCTAGGTATAAAACCGTATCTACCATATGCTCCAAAACCCTTGGTCCTGCTATTGTTCCATCTTTTGTTACATGGCCTATTATGATTGTTGTTATTCCTTTTGATTTACACATTCTCATTATTTGAGACGTTATTTCTCTTACTTGACTTACACTTCCCGCGGCTGCTGATAGTTCGTCTGAGTACATTGTTTGAATTGAGTCTATTATTACTAGCTTTGGTTGTAGCTCTTCTATATTTTCGTTTATTATTGATATGTCTGTTTCTCCTAAAAACATTATGTCATCATTATCAATTCCAAGTCTATCTGCTCTTAATTTTATTTGTTCTGCTGATTCTTCTCCAGATACATATAGTACTTTTCCCTCTCCATGTATTTTGTTACATAGTTGTAAAATTAATGTTGATTTTCCTATTCCCGGTTCTCCTCCAAGTAGGATTAGTGAGCCTTTTACTATTCCTCCGCCTAGTACTCTATCTAGCTCTCCAAAGCCTGTTGATGTTCTTGCTACTTCTTGTCCTTTGTATGAGTTTAGAGCTTTTGGTGTGTTTCTTTCTTTGGATATTTTTACTCCGTTTTCTGTTATTTTTTCTATTTTTTGTTCAAAGAATGTGTTCCAATTATTACATGCTGGACATTTTCCCATCCATTTTGCACTTTCATAGCCACATTCGTTGCATACAAATATTGTTTTTGGTGCTTTTGCCATTTGTTTTCCTCCGATTTTTTTAGTATGTTTATTTTAATGTATTTTTTGAAAAAAAGCAAGAAAATTTTTCTTGCTTTTAGACTCGTTTTATTTGATTTTCACATTTTTAGAAACATTTCACCACATTATTTCCACATTTTTAGAAACATTTTCGATATATTTTTACACATTTTTCGAAAAATCATCTAAAATTCATCCAGCATCTTTTTCCATTTCTAACATATTTCTAATCTCGCAATTCATAACTAAACCCTTGTCTTTAGCAAGTTTAATCAAATAATCAAGTTTTGCTTGATTTGCCTTAATCTCATAAGTATAATAATCAACTAAGTTTCCATCTGCAAATTCAAAATTACGATGAGCTCTTTTTAGTTTTTCTCTTGTATCAATAATATTAGACAATAATTCTCTATTTCTTTCATCATCAGTAAAATCTCGTATTTTCTTTTCTCTTATATATTCATTTTCCATTAGCCAAATCTCCTTAAATTAACATATTTTTATATAATATATGTTAAAATCGCATTTTTTATTCTCTAAAAGCTTGATATATAAACATAATTATTATATAATACCCGTATTAAGAAAGGACTGATATTATGATAGATATAAAATTTTTAAGAGAGCATCCAGAAATTGTAAAAGAAAATATCAAGAAAAAATTTCAAGATAAAAAATTAGTTTTAGTAGATGAAGTAATTGAATTAGACAAGAAAAATCGTGAGGCAAAATTAAATGGAGATAACTTGCGTAGCCAAAGGAAAACCTTAAGTAACCAAATAGGAACCCTAATGAAAAATGGCGAAAAAATGCAAGCTGAAGAAATAAAAAGACAAGTTCAAGAAATCAACGAAAAGCTTGAAAAAAATGAAACTTTAGAAGATGAACTTGCAGAAGAAATAAAATCAAGAATGATGAAAATACCAAATATAATGCATCCATCAGTTCCAATTGGAGAAGATGATAGTAAAAACGTAGAAATTCAAAAATATGGAGAACCGGTTGTTCCAGATTATGAAATTCCATACCATGGAGAAATTATGGAATCACTTGGAGGCCTTGACCTAGATAGTGCCCGCCGTGTTGCTGGAAATGGTTTTTATTACTTAATGGGTGATGTTGCAAGACTACATTCAGCAGTACTTACATATGCAAGAGATTTTATGATAAATAAAGGATTTACTTATTGCATCCCACCATTTATGATTCGTTCAAATGTCGTAACAGGTGTTATGAGTTTTGAAGAGATGGATGCTATGATGTACAAAATTGAGGGTGAAGATTTATATTTAATTGGAACATCTGAACATTCAATGATAGGAAAATTTAAAGACCAAATATTAGATAAAACAAAAATGCCATATACTATGACATCATATTCACCATGTTTCAGAAAAGAAAAAGGCGCACATGGTATAGAAGAACGTGGTGTTTACAGAATACATCAATTCGAAAAACAAGAAATGATAGTAGTTTGCGAACCTGAAGATAGTTGGAATTGGTATGATAAAATGTGGTCATATACAGTTGAACTATTTAGAAGTATGGGAATTCCTGTTAGAACTTTGGAATGTTGCAGTGGAGATTTAGCAGACTTAAAAGCCAAATCATGTGATGTTGAAGCTTGGTCTCCTCGTCAAAAGAAATATTTTGAAGTTGGAAGTTGCTCTAACTTAACAGATGCACAAGCTCGTAGGCTTGGAATTAGAATTAAAGGTGAAAAAGAAAATTATTATGCACATACTTTAAATAACACTGTTGTTGCCCCACCTAGAATGTTGATTGCAGTTATGGAAAATAATTACCAGCCTGATGGTAGTGTTGTTATTCCAGAAGTTTTAAGACCCTATATGGGCGGACTTGAGAAAATTAGTCCTAAAAAATAATTGTTCTTTTGGGATCGGTTCTTTTATGAACAATGTTCGTTTGGGACCGGTTCTTTTATGAACAAAAGGGAAAAAAGGAGTAAATTATGATAGTAAAAAATCCACAATTTGAAATTTCGGCTGTAAGCCCTAAACAATACCCTAAAAATGATTTACCAGAAATTGTTTTGGTTGGTAAATCTAATGTTGGAAAATCTAGTTTTGTAAATACAATGATTAATAGAAAGAAACTTGCTCGTACAAGTTCCGAACCCGGAAAAACAAGACAAATTAATTTTTATAATATCGACGAAAAGTTTTATTTCGTAGACCTTCCCGGCTATGGCTTTAGTAAAATGTCTAAAGCTGAACAAGTTAAAGTCGGTCAGTTTATTGAGGAATATCTTTTTCATAGAGATAAAATTTCTTTGATTATATTTTTAATTGATATTAGACATTCTCCTACTTCTAATGATAGGTTAATGTATGATTATATTATTCGTTCTGGTAAGCCTTTTATTATTATTGCAAATAAGGCTGATAAGATTGCTCCTACTAAGGTTTTGGATACTGTGGCTAGTTTACAGAAAGAGATTAATCCTTTGATGGATGCTACTATGCTTCCTTTTTCTTCAGAGAAGAAAGTTTTTTGTGAGAATGTTTGGAGAGTTGTTGAGGAATATATTTAATAAAAGAGACGGATTTATATTTTATTATAAATTCGTCTTTTTTCACATATCCTTAAATTTTGCATTCGAACCGGTTCTTTTCGCGAAAAGAACCGTCCCCAATCCGAAAAATTATAACAATTTCTCCAACTCTTTTATCTTATCTCTAGCTTCAGCTGCTTTCTCAAATTCCATCTTACTTGCAAACTCAAGCATTTCATCAGTCAACCTACTAATAGTTTCCTTAATATCTTCACCTTTCTCAGCTTTAAATTCAACTCCAATATCTTCTGTTTGAACCGCTCTAATAGCATCTCTTACAGATTTATTTATAGTTTTAGGAGTAATTCCATGAACCTCATTATATTCAGTTTGAATTTTACGTCTTCTATTTGTTTCAGATATAGCTTTTTCCATAGAATCTGTCAAAACATCTGCATACATTATAACAGTTCCATCTGTATTTCTTGCTGCACGTCCTATTGTTTGAATTAACGAACGTTCTGAACGTAAAAAGCCTTCTTTATCAGCATCTAATATTGCAACTAAAGACACCTCTGGTATATCTAATCCCTCTCTTAATAGGTTTATTCCAACTAAAACATCAAACTCCCCAAGCCTTAAGTTTCTAATTATTTCCATTCTTTCTAATGCTTTTGTATCGGAATGCATGTAATTTACTTTTATATCCAAGCTTTTCAAATATTCTGTTAAATCCTCTGCCATCTTTTTTGTTAGTGTTGTAACTAAAACTCTTTCTTTTTTCTCTACCCTAATTCTTATTTGTTCTATTAAGTCATCAACCTGATTTGTTACTGGTTTTACTTCTATTTTAGGGTCTAAAAGTCCTGTTGGTCTAATGATTTGTTCTACAACATTTTCTTTTGAATGTTCTTTTTCGTAATCTGCTGGTGTTGCACTTACAAATACGACTTGATTTATTCTTTGTTCAAATTCTTCAAATTTTAGTGGTCTATTGTCATATGCAGATGGAAGCCTAAATCCATAGTTTACAAGTGAATCTTTTCTTGATTTATCACCATTATACATCGCTCTAACTTGTGGTATTGTTGCGTGTGACTCATCTATTAATAACAAATAGTCTTTTGGAAAATAATCAAATAATGTATATGGTGGACTTCCTGCTTTTCTTCCACTCATATGTCTTGAATAGTTTTCTATTCCTTGGCAAAATCCGGTTTCTTTCATCATTTCTATATCGAAGTTTGTTCTTTCTTCTATTCGTTGTGCCTCTATTAATTTATTTTGTGATTTGAAATATTTTATTCTTTCTTGAAGTTCTTCTTCTATTGTTACAATTGCTCTATCTAACTTATCCCTGCTTGTTACATATTGTGATGCCGGTGGAATCAAAACATGTTCTCTAGTTCCTATTGCTTTTCCTGTTAGTGGATTTATTTCAGATATTTTTTCTATTTCGTCTCCCCAAAATTCTACTCTTAATGCTGATTCACTAGTTGATGATGGGTAAATTTCTAATATATCTCCTTTGGCTCTAAAGGTTCCTCTTTTAAAGTCTATTTCGTTTCTTGAATATTGCATTGTAACTAGTTTTTTCATTACTTCATCTCTTGACTTTTCCATAGTAGGTCTTAATGATAACATCATCTCTTGATAGTCTTCTGGGTCTCCTAAACCATATATACATGATACTGATGCTACCACTATTACATCTCTTGTTTCAAATAGTGATAATGTTGCTGAATGACGTAGTTTATCTATTTCGTCATTTATTGATGCATCTTTTTCAATGTAGGTGTCTGAGGCCGCTATGTAGCTTTCCGGTTGGTAATAATCATAATAACTTACAAAATACTCTACTCTGTTTTCAGGAAAAAACTCTTTAAACTCAGAGTATAATTGTCCGAGCTAGGGTCTTATTGTGTGCTAAAACCAATGTTGGTCTTTGAGTTTTTGCTATTATATTTGCCATTGTAAATGTTTTTCCGTGAACCCGTAACTCCTAGAAGCGTCTGGTATTTCTTGCCATCTTCTATTCCTTTTGATAGGTATTTTATTGCATTTGGTTGGTCGCCTGTTGGCTTGTATTCCGAGTGTAATTTAAACATATTTCCTCCTTTGTGACCACTTATTGGCCTTTACACGAATTAGGTCACAAACTTATTTTTTCAAACTATTTAATACTAAATAACATTAATTAATATTAAATATAAATTTCAGTTAAATATATCATAATTTCGAGTTAAATTCAATATGTTCAGCCTTTCTCCATACCATTTACGAAAAAAAATTGTTACAATATTTCTTTGACAAGTTTCTATATATGTTGTTATTGTTGCATAAAACTTCGCACTTTCTATATTCCAAAATTGCCCCGATGCCTTTTGCTTTGATTTTACTCCTCTTAATCCTCTTTCACTTAAATTATTTGGAAAAGGTACTTCAAAATTATAAACCCACATCAAATATTGCTCTTTATAATTTAATATTCTTAAAATCAAAGTTTTCTCATTATCAACAAAGTATTTTTGGCTTTCTTCTTCATTTTCTTTCCATGCCTCCTGTGATTTTGTTTACATTTTTATTACATTGATTTGAGTAGGCTGTGAATTGTAACATAATTTCTAATATTTAATGTTTTCAAAAAATAGGTGTACTTTAACACCTATTCCTTTATGTTTATTTTTCTTTTATATTCTCGTACCACTTTGCAAATTCTTCCATTGCCTGAAATGAACCATCTATCTTTTTTCTATTTTCTCTTTCCTTTGAATCCAT